>CAZGHD010000028.1:0-21311 GCA_964525525.1 uncultured Lachnospiraceae bacterium
CATGGTAGTACCGCCGCCGATAAGAGCGATAGGCTTGTTTCCTGCCATCTGCAAGCGCTTCATAAGAGTAAGCGCCATAAAGTGACCAGCCGTCAAGCTGTCTGCGGTGCAGTCAAAGCCGATGTAGAAGGTAGCCTTACCTTCGTTTATCATATTGCGGATCTCATCCTCGTTAGTTACCTGCGCGATAAGACCGCGGGCAATCAGTTCGTCGTAAAGTTTCATTTTTATCTCCATTCAAATTTATTTTCTTTATTTTATTTCGCTTCACAGCGTTCTGCCGAAATCAAGAAGTTCTCTTGCCGCGTCAAGCGTTTTTTCGGTCAGATCCATACCGCCGATGATACGCGCAAGCTCTGCTATACGTCCGTCACCGTCAAGCACGGACACCGAGGTCTCGGCTCTGCCGTCCACCTCTTTTTTCTTTATAAAGCAATGCCTGTCGGCAACAGATGCGATCTGCGCCGAGTGGGTAACGCAGAACACCTGCGTTGCCTTGGATATTTCCTTTAGCTTGACACCTATCTTCTGCGAGGTACTGCCGGAAATTCCGGTATCTATCTCGTCGTAGATGACGGTACCCGTTCCCGCTTTGTCAGAGAGAACGCTCTTCAGAGCCAGCATTATTCGCGCAAGCTCACCGCCGGATGCGATTTTTGAAAGAGGCATCAGTGCCTCGCCCGGGTTGGTAGCGATAAGGAATTCAACCTCGTCACCGCCGTCGCGGGCAAATTTAGCCTGCCCGTCTGCGAGCACCTTCGGCGTAATAGAAACGGAAAACCTGACGTTAGGCATATCAAGGTAGCGGAGAGTTTCAAGTATCTCGCTCTCGATTTTATCCCCCGCCTCACGCCTGCGTGCAGTTATTTTCGCGGCACATTCAGAGACGGCGGCTCTCTCACGGTTAAACTCCGAGATAAGAGACGCAATCGTACTGTCGGAATTTTCAAGTCTTTCTATCAGCTCCGCATTCTTTTTGCGAACCTCCAAAATGTCAGAGACCGTCTCGCAGGAATACTTGCGTTTCAGCTTTGAGATACTGTCAAGCCTCTGCTCGGCGCGGTTGAGCTCCTCGGTAGGATCACCGTCGTATCCGTCTATATAATCGTGCACGCGCTCGGCAATATCCTCAATATCGTATTTCATATCCAGCAGCTTTGCCGCCATTTCGGAAGCCGACGGCATAACTCCGTCAAGCGCGGTAAGTGCAGTTGCCGCACGCTCTATCATATACGCCGCGGTAACGCCCTTTTCATTTTGTAAAAGCGCTTTATATACGAGATTTACATGCCGTTTGAGTTTATCGAGATTGACCAGCTTTCCTCTCCGCTCGACAAGTTCTTCTTCCTCGCCTGCTTTGAGCTTCAGCGCATCTATTTCGGCGTTTTCCGCTTTTGCGCGTTCGAGGTCGTACTTTCTCGTCGCGTCGCTCTTTTTGATCTCTTTGATCTGCGCCGCTGTCTTTGACATACCGTCGTAAAGAGCCGAATACTCCAAAGCAAGCTCACGCATATCGGCATACGCGTCAACGAAAGTAACGTGCGCCGAGGTGTCAAGCAGCTTCTGGTTGTCATTTTGCCCGTGTATATCAACCAGCAGCCGTCCTACCGCCCGACCAAGCGCGCTCGGTACGTTGTGACCGCCTATCTTGGTTTGAGACCTCGTTCCGTCCCCCGAATCCACCGTAACGGTACGCGAGAGAAACAGTGCGCCGTCCTCGTCCGGAAAAACGTCAAGTGCTTCAAGCTCCTTTAACGTGTTTCCGTCAATATCGGTAAACATCGCGGTAACAGACGCGCGGGATGCACCCGAGCGGATGACCTCCTTTGAGGCTCTCTCCCCGAGAAGCAGGTTTATACCGTCGATTATCATCGACTTACCCGCGCCTGTCTCACCCGTCAGCACGGTGAAGCCCGAGTCAAACTCTATTTCGGCATCTTTTATTACGGCTATATTTTCTATACGTAATGATCGAAGCATTTTTAAGTCTCCGTTACACAGACTTTATAAGGTATTTTATTTTCTTGGCAACGGTTTCCGCAGTGTCGTCATCTCGGGTAACGACCATTATGGTATCGTCACCTGCAACACATCCGAGGATCGCCGTATTATCCATAGTATCAACACCTGTAGCAACCGCCTGCGCCATGCCGGGATAGGTCTTGACTACCACCACGTTGCGCGCGTAATCCACCGAAACGATAGACTCTGCAAGAGCACCGTTGAACTTGGTGGGAACGCTGTTTTCCTGCAGATTATGGAGTATATAGCGATACGTGCCCTGCCCGGTTATAACCCTTGACAGTTTAAGCTCTCTTATATCTCTCGATATAGTCGCCTGAGTTACCTCAAAGCCCTCCTGGCGCAGTTTTTCCATGAGCTTTTCCTGGGTGCCGATGTCGTATTTTGATATGAGCTCAAGTATTTTCCCCTGTCTTTTGTTTTTCATTATGAAAAATCCTTTCGCCTTACTGTTTTTCTGACGTTTTTCTTCTCAAAACGTCGTAAAATCCGTTGCTTTTCAAATTAAGTAATTTAGTGATAAACGCCGACTTTGCGATTTCAACCGTATCTCCGTATCCGAGCTCGAGATTATCCCGCCCGTCCGCTGTGACGTACCATTTTCCGTCTGTATCTCCCGTGTATTTAGCGGTAAAACGCGATGCTCCGCCAAACACCATCGGACGTGAATTAGGAGAATGGGGACACACGGGGGTGACCGTTACCGCATCAAGTGCGGGATCAACCACAGGCCCACCCGCAGACATATTATAAGCGGTGGAACCTGTCGGAGTCGAGAATATCAGTCCGTCCACGCGATATTTGCCCGCAAGCTCATCCGCGCAAAACAGCTCGATGTCTATCATTCTTGAGAGAGTACCTCTTGTAAGCACCACTTCGTTCAAAGCGGGCAGTATCTTTTCTCTCTCGCCGTTTCCGCGCACAACGCAAGCGTCAAGCATCATTCTCTCGTCTATCGTATAACTGCCGTCAAAAAGTCCTCCGAGAAGCTCAAGCTCCTCTATCTCAAGCGCCGCCATATATCCGACGCGTCCGAGATTTACCCCGAGGATCGGTATCGAGTATATCGCGGCTTGCCTTGCCGCTTCAAGAATACTTCCGTCCCCGCCGAGAACTATCAAAAGGTCTGCGTCCGCGTAAAGCTCTTCTCCGTCAAGGTAACTGACCTTGACGCTCGCCTGCTTTCCCTCGTGCTGTTTTGACATACAGAGCTCGGCTCCGTATTTTGAAAGTTCTGATAACACCATCTCGGTGTGTTTATATAAAGGGTCTTTTGACTTGTTGGGAGAAATAACTATTTTTTTCATACTCCAACCTCATCTGCCAGTTTTTTGAAATCGGGCAGGCTCTGTGCCGCGCCCGTGTATCTGTATGCCGCGAGAAATTCGCGGTTTCCGTCACCGCCGAGTATGGGCGACGGGATAACGCCGATAAGTGAAAATCCGTTTTCTGCGGCGCACCTGACCGTTCTTTCTATTGCCGCGCGGTGACCTGCGCGATCCTTTACGATTCCGCCGCGGCCGACGTAAGATCTGCCCGCCTCAAACTGCGGTTTGATAAGCGCGATAAACACCGCCCCGTCCTCGCAAAGCGCGGGAAGCGCGGGAATAATGCAGGTCTGCGATATAAAGGAAACGTCCATAGTAATAAGCGAAACGTGCTCGCCTATATCGTTCTGCGTAAGATTTCTCGCGTTAAAGCCTTCAATAGAGATCACCCTCTCGTCTCCGAGAAGCGGCTCTGCAAGCTGACCGTGACCGGAATCCACCGCGTAAACGCGGCTCGCGCCAAGCTTTAACATACAGTCGGTAAAGCCACCTGTTGACGCACCAACGTCAAGTGCGACTCGGGCTGAAACGTCTATATTAAAATGTCTTATCGCCGCCGCGAGCTTGTGGCCCGCACGGCTGACGAACTCTTTTTCGTAGCCTTTTACTTCTATCTGATCGTCAAGCTCGTAGTTTTCCGACGGTTTTATAACCTTGCCGCCGTTTACAAACACCGTGCCCTCGGTTATCATTTTCTGAGCCTCGGTACGGCTGACGGCAAGTGATTTTTCGCAAAGTAATTTATCTATTCTCATTTATTTCTGTCAAGCAGGTAGTCGGCAAGAGAGAGCAAAATCTCACTTCCGTCAATATCGGTTATTGCTGCTTTCGCGCGCTCGGTAAGCTCTTTTGCGTACTCACGCGCTTCGTTCTCGGTCATAAAGGAAAGGAAGGTGGTTTTGCCCTCTTTTTCATCGGTTCTGACCGACTTGCCAAGCACAGCCTCGTCACCTACCGCGTCAAGTATGTCGTCTATTATCTGGAAAGTAAGACCTATATTTTCAGCATACGAGCGTACTGCACCTATAATCTCGGGATCGGTCACTCCTGCCGCAAGAGCTCCAAGCTCTGCCGAAAGAGAGATCAGCGCACCAGTCTTCATAGAATGCATCTTAAGCAGCATTTCAAAGCTGTGCGGAGTTTCCTCGCCAAGCATATCAAGCACCTGACCGCCGATCATACCAAAGCATCCCGCGCCGTGTGAGATAAGCTCGACCGCTCTCGCTCTTATCTCGGGTGAGACCTCGGCATTCGCCGCCGCAACACCGAAAGCACGGGTTAGAAGTGCGTCACCCGCCAAAAGCGCGGTCGCCTCTCCGTATACCTTATGATTTGTCGGTCTGCCGCGACGAAGATCGTCGTCATCCATACAGGGCAGATCGTCGTGGATAAGCGAATAGGTGTGTATCATCTCTATCGCCACCGCAAACGGCATCGCCGCTGCGTCCCGTCCGCCGAGCATTTCGCACACCGACAAAACGAGAAACGGACGTATTCGTTTTCCACCGGCCAATGCGCTGTAACGCACCGCGTCAAATATAACGTCAATATCTCCGTCCCTGTCGCAAAGCGCGGCGTCAAGAGCCGCTTCAAGCTTTTCTGCGCGGGACGCAAGACTATGTTTTAATAATTCAGTACTCGAGCTCATTTCACGTCTTCTCCGAAAGGAATCTCTTTTCCGTCGCTGATAAGAGTTATTTTTTCCTGCACCGCGTCAAGAGTTGAGTTGCAGAATTTAACGAGAGAAACGCCCTCCTCAAAAAGAGCAAGCGAATCGTCAAGCGGAGCACTTCCGCTCTCAAGCGCGCGCACTATCTCCTCAAGACGTGCGATAGCACTCTCAAACGTGATTTTTTCTTTATTTTCATTCATTTTCGTTACCTATTTTCTCTATTCTTGCGCTTGCGCTGCCGTCTGCCAATCTGAAGCTGACGAGGTCGCCCGCTTTTATCTGTTTTACGCTTTTAATCACCGCGCCGTCCTCTGAATATACCGCGCTGTATCCTCTCGATATTACCGACAGCGGATTGAGCGCCTCAAGCTTTGCCGCACCTGCGGCGAGCATCGCTCTCTTTCTGCTTTCGGTCAGCTTTGCCGCCGCCTCCGCGCGGGAAGCAAGCGACAGTACCGCCATGCGTCGGTCGTCTATCATATTAAACGGAGAGGTAAGCGGACGGGAGTTTTTGAGTTTTTCTACCCTCTCTCTCTCGACTTTTATCCGTCTGCCGAGAGAAAATGCCATTCTGTCAGAAAGTCCCGACACCGCGCGTATAAGTTCTTCCCTGTCGGGCACGGCGATCTCTGCCGCCGCTGACGGAGTCGGGGCGCGTCTGTCTGCGGCAAAATCGCAGATAGTAAAATCAGTCTCGTGTCCGACCGCAGATATGGTCGGGATTCGCGACGCGGCTACCGCACGGGCAAGACGTTCGTCGTTAAACGCCCACAAATCTTCAATAGATCCGCCGCCGCGACCGATTATTATCAGATCGACGTTGTTTTCACGGTTAAAATACTCTATTCCCGCAATAAGCTGGGCGGGCGCGGTCTCGCCCTGCACGGTCGCGCCGTACAGTTTAATCTCTGTCCCGGGAGAACGCCTGCCCAAAACGTTTATCATATCCCGTACCGCGGCACCGGTAGGTGAGGTGATTATTCCTATCCTCTGTGCGAATCGCGGAAGCGGTTTTTTTATCGCTTCATCAAAAAGTCCTTCTGACGCAAGCTTTGCTTTGAGCTGTTCAAACGCGACGTAAAGCGCGCCGATGCCGTCCGGCTCCATTGCGTCAGCGTAAAGCTGATACTGTCCGTCTCGGACGAATACCGCCACTCTGCCGTGAACTATCACCTTCATTCCGTTCTCCGGCATAAAGCGAAGTCCTGCGGTGTAAGAACGGAACATAACCGTTTTTAAAAGTCCCGTCTCATCTTTGAGCGTAAAGTAAAAGTGACCTGTTTTATAGTGATTTGTAAAATTTGATATTTCGCCTCTTACGTAGACCTCGGAGAGATTAATGTCCGACTCTACCAGCATTTTCATATATTCGTTAAGCTGCGTGACGCTTATCACGCGGGAGCCGCTTCTGATAACTATCTCTCCTTTCCTGCTCGTTTTATCTCTGCGCCGTGTCTCTGTCCCGAGAGAGAAGCGCGGTACCGACCGCGTTATCTGCCGAAAGATTCGGCTCTGCAAAATATCTTCCCTCTGCGCGCAAGGTATTTTTTATTATGGAATTGCTCATAACTCCGCCCGAATAAAGCACGCGCGCGCCCGGATGGGCTTCTGTCGCGGAATCGGTCAAGCGGGAGAGCGTTCTCGCTATAAAATCAAGAGTGAACGCGGCTATCTTTGATCTGTCCGCGCCGCCGTCAAACATTTTTTTAGCCATATTTTCAAGTCCCGAGAGATTGCAGGTCATGCCGTTTACCGACAGCTTTGCACGCTCTGCTTTACCCGAAAATTCAAGTGCCGCCGCCTCAAGCTCGCGCCCGCACGGAAAGTGCATACCGAGCATAACGCCGATACGGTCTATCGCCTGACCGGCGCTGATGTCAGCAGTTCCGCCCAATTTTTCTATCTCGTAGCCGAGGTCGTTCACTTTAACGTAAAGCACCTCGGTAGTACCTCCGGAAACGTGGAACGCGACGAACTCGTCTCCCACCTCGGTCGGCATGGCGGACGAATGTATCGCCGCTCTTACGTGCCCTGCCTGATGCGAGAATTTGTATATCCGTGCGTCAGACGCACACGCGGCGGCGTGCGCCGCAGTCTCTCCCGCGAGAAAGCACGGCATATAAGACCCCTCGCAGTCACGCGGAGCGTAAGAATATCCCACAGCCGCTATCTCCGCGCCTTTGATAACCGTTCTGAGCTCTTCAAAAAGCGGCGGCAGATTTTTTATATGCGCGAACACGGCGTCGCTCTGGCGCAGACCTCTTTCTCCATCTGCCACAGGAAGCGGAGCCTTGAGATTGGCAATAACCTCCCCACCGTATGACACCGCGGCAAGCGAGGTAGTATAGTTACTCGTGTCTATACCGAGAAACACTTTATTTTCCATTTTGGCGCTCCGTCAGTTCTGCGCTTTTTTCTCTTTGAGAACGGCGTTAAGGATTCCGTTGATAAAGGAAGCCGCCGCCTCGTCGTCATAAGTCTTGGCAAGCTCAACCGCCTCGTTGATAGATACCGCATCCGGAATATCGTCCGCAAAAAGTATCTCGTACACCGAGAGGCGCATTATCGCAAGCGAAACGCCGGACATACGGTCTTTCTTCCAGCCCACTGCGTGCTTTTCGATTATCTCGTCAAGCTCGTCAAGCTTTTCGTAAGCACCGAAAAAGATGTTGCTTATGTATTCGTTTCTTTCAAAATCACGGCACTGCTCGGCGTAGTGGATAACGTCCTCCGCCATCGCACCCTTGTTATATTCAAGCTCAAAAAGGAGCCCGAGCACCGTTTCTCTCGATTCACGTCTGTTCATTGTGTCACGTCTGCCTCAAGTGAGGACAGCCTTTCCGTAAAATATACTTCTCTAACTTATATTATATATTTAAGTCGGCAAAAAGTCAATGGATATAGTGAATAAATATTCATTTCGTTTAAAATTGCCTAACTGAGACAAAATTTTGTGATTTTTTGCGTAATTTTTATCATTTGAGAGCCAAAACCCGTCGTAAGACGAAAAAATTGACATAATATTCACAATATTAAAATATTTGTTCTTGAATTTTTTCTCGGTTCGTGTTACCTTATAATATAAAGTTATGATTTGGAGAAAAATAATGAACGCAATCAAAAAAATCCTGAATATTTTGAAGCAGACCTGTATCTTTTTCACTCTGATAGTAGTCATGTTTTATCTCATAAGCAATTCTATGATAAGCTCTACCCTCGTTCTTGAAATGTCGGGAATGTTCATGCTCCTGCTTTTCTCGGTTATCCTCGCGCTGTGTAATCTGATATTCGGGGTAAAGAAATTACCCATCGTTATCCGTGCGCTTATCCACTATCTGATAATCGCAGGAATCATTCTGTTCGCATTTTTCTACTTTACTCCTGCCAGCGCATCGTTCGGCACAGCTATGGTAATCGCGGCGTTCATCGCGGTAATATACGCAATATCCACCGCAGTAGTCCTTGCGGTTTCTATCAGAATGAAGAACGTAAAATCAGACGAGGAGGAGTACAGTCCTCAGTTTGCCAACGTAACGCGCAGCGGTAAACGCAAATAAATCTTGCATTAATCATCACATTGTGATATAATTAAAAGAGTATCCGAGTCAACACGACAGCTTGAATTATCAAACAAAACAAATCGCACGACAAGGAAGGAGAGCGTCTCACACTCAAAAGAGGCGCATTTAACCGTATGAATATCAACAAAACCAAACAGAGTCAGGACGGATTTTTCTATAAACTGATGGCGATAGTCGCGCTTGCCGCACTTGCGGCGATCGTAGTAATGATCGTTTCCGCGCTTTCTCCCGCCAAGGACTCCTCGCCTTCAGACGATACCATCCCTCCGATAAGCACGGGAGATCCCATCGTCACCACCGGTCCGAGCAACACCGGAGACGCTGACACCGGTGCCGTAACCGTCACCCCGTCTGACACGACAGGCCCCGACGTAACCGACGCGCCCGGTACTACCGCGCCTCCCGTAACAGACGCACCCGACGATACCACGGCAACGACGGCAAAACCGCCGGAAGAGACCACCGCCCCTCCCACTATATCCACCCCCATATCCGACGTTCCGACAGAGGCGGAAATGTTCGCTAACTATCCCGGAGTTATGCTCCGTGAGACGGAAGACGCAGGTCAGGAATATATAGACAATATCATCTTCCTCGGTGACTCCACTACCTACGGTCTCAAAGCATACAAGATGCTCAAGGACGGCAGAGATACTCTCCAGGTATGGACTCCTTTAAGCGGTACTCTTACGCTTAGTAAAGCAACCAGTGCAAAGATCTACTATCCCGATACAAAGGAAGAAATCACCATCGTTGATGCAGTTACCGCTAAAAAGCCCTCTATGATGGTAATCACTCTCGGAGTAAACGGTGTTTCGTTTATGGATGAAGAACAGTTCAAAGGAGCGTACGTTGCGCTGGTCAACTCCATAAAAGCCGCAAGCCCCGATACCAAGATAATTCTTCAGTCCATTTTCCCGGTTGCTAAAGAATACGATACCACCAGCGGAATAAATAACGAAAAGATAAACCGTGCAAACGTATGGGTAGCAGACGTTGCAAGCACTTGCGGAGTCAAATATCTTTATACCGCGTGCGTTTTGATGGATGAGGACAATTACCTCAATTCATCATATCACAACGGCGACTATCTCCACTTAGACGTTCCCGGCTTTACAAAAGAGCTTGAGTATATAAGAACTCACGCATATAATTAAGGAGACAAAATGAAAAATACCGTAAGATCAACAATACTCGTTCTGCTCGCGGCTATCCTCGCACTTTCATTTGCATCCTGCGGTGAGAAAGGCTATCGCGACGACGTTTCGGTAGCATCTGTTGCAGACGAGATAAACAAATCTCTTTCAAACATCGAAAATCTTGACGAGGCAGATGAGAATTACATCTCTCTCCAGCAGAAATTCCCGCTTGACAAATGTACGGAATACTTTGAAATGATCCAGACCTCCGGTATCGGTATCGACGAATACGGAATATTCAAGATGAAGGACGCGGAGTCCGCCGAAGCAATGAAAGCCGCGGCAGAAAGCTATCTTGCCACCGCCCGCGCGACCTTTAACGAAAACTACGCCCCGAACGAGCGCCCCAAAATAGAAGCGTCCGAAGTCCGCGTGTTCGGCAACTACGTAATGTACGCAGTACTCTCTGACAGCGAAAAGGAAGCCGCGTTCGGTACCCTTGAGTCCGCACTGAAAAAATAATAATTTCGAAAATAAGATCGGCTAATATCAGCCGATCTTATTTTTTTGAGAAATTTCCTCGGTTTTATTGCAAAAACCGAGGTTTTGATATATAATTGTAAAAACGCTATTTATTTAAGGAGAGAACGCTATGGGAACTAAAATTTACCCCATTCCTCAAAAACATATAAAAGGTAATAAAACCATTACTCTTCCGGAAAATTTTGTGGTGCTTTTCAAAAACGACAGCGACCGCAAAATGTTCAAAATAATCAAGACGTTCCACGACAATCTCAAGTCACGCACAGGTCTTGAATGCTATCCCGTTGCAGACTATTCGGGAAAGCTTAAAGTATCTATAAAATTCGTAAAGGACGAGACCTTTACCGGCGAAAAATACGCGATAATCATCACAGACGCGGGAATAACCGTAAAGTACGGCGAATACGTTGCGGCTTACCGCGCGCAGGAGTCTCTCGTTCAGCTGTTTGAGGCTACCGGTCTCGTTCAGGATTGCGACACCTACATCGACTGGCCGGACATCACCCGCCGCGGATTTATGCTTGACGTCAGCCGTGCAAAGGTTCCGAAGCTTGAAAAGCTGTTCGGCATCGTTGACATTCTCTCAATGCTCAAGATGAATGAGTTCCAGCTCTATATCGAGACCTTCGTATACGAGTATCCCGCATATCCCGAGCACGCTCATAATCTCGATGCGTACACCCCCTTCGAGCTTCTCCAGCTCTCAAACTACGCAAGAGATCACTATATCGACCTCGTTCCCAACCAGAACAGCTTCGGTCATCTTCACGACTGGGTACAGCATCCCGATTTCAAGCATCTCAGAATAACCGACACCGACGGCTGTGCATCTATCAACCCTATCGATCCCGCCTCTCTTGATCTTATAAACAACTTCTACGACTCGCTTCTTCCCTGCTTCTACTCCGATTACATCAACGTCGGCTGCGACGAGGTAGACGGAATCAAGAACGGCAAGACCAAAGAGCTTGCAGAAGAGATCGGCGCACTCCGCGTTTATATAAACCACATCAAAAACATAAATGAAAGCGTCCGCCGTCACGGCCGCCGCGCTCAGTTCTGGGGCGACGTGCTACTCCGCGAGGCTGACTCTCCCGACGTAATAAACGAGATTCCCAAAGATATGATCCCTCTGGTTTGGGGTTACTGCGGTACAGAGTCGTTTGATAACGACGCCGCGCTTATCTCCTCCCTCGGTTACGATTTTTATCTGTGTCCCGGTACCAGCAGCTGGATCAGTATGTTCCCCGACCTTGCAAACGCCAACCCCAACGTGCTTGACGCGGCTGAATGTGCCGTCAAATACGGCGCACGCGGCGTTCTCATGACCGATTGGGGCGACTTCGGTCACATTCAGTTTGACTTTACCATGCAGCTCGGTATGATCTACTCCGGTGCGCTTAACTGGAATCTCGACGGCAACAGAGACTTTGACCTCGCGTGCGAATTTGCAGATGCAAAGATCTACAAGTCCTCCACTGTCTCGGTATCCTCGCTTATCCGCCGCGGAGCAGAGCTTTACGACGACGATTATTTCTGGATATACCACAAGGCATTTACAGACAATCATAACCCCAAAAAGAAAAAGAAGTTCAACCACGAGCACTATTCCCGCGTAAAACTCGGTATGATCTCAATAGCCGAAGACGCAGAAAAGATAGTTTCCACCGCTCCCGATGCAGAGCAGCTCAAAGAAGAGATTATCTGGTCTGCTAAGCTCTACGAGTTTATGACCGACTTTATGCTCCTCCGCCTTGAGTACGCAGAAAACGGAAAGATAGAAAATTACGAGGAAAAATCTGCCGAATTCTTCGCTCGCTACGAGAATATCAAGGACAATATCAAACGTCTTTGGAACGTAAGAAACAAAGAAAAAGACAACGAGCGTATGTTCAAATTTATGGACAAGGGCTTTGCCAGCATGAAAGAAACCTGCGAAAACAAAGAAAACGCTTAAAATCAGGAGTCACCTATGTCAAAATGTAATATTTTTCCCCGCCCGCAAAGCTATACGGCGACCGAGGGTAAGGTAACCATTCAGAATAATTTCGTGGTTCTGTTTGAAAACGACGAGTCGGGAGAGATGTTCCGCATCGTTTCAAAATTCCGTGATAACTTAAAAAAGCGTGCAAATCTTGACTGCTATCCCGTTGCAGATTACGCGGGAAAATTAAACGTTTTCCTTCGCTTTTCAAAAAATGACGCGTTTGAAGACGAAAAATACACCATCAGTGTAACCGAAAACGGAATAACCGTAAATTACGGAACCTTCGTTTCAGCGTTCCGCGCGCAGGAGTCTCTCGTTCAGCTCATTGCGACAGGTAAAGGCGAGATTGAGTGCTGTGAGATCGTGGATTTTTCAGACGTTCGCCGCCGCGGATTTATGCTTGACATCAGCCGCGGAAAGGTTCCAAAACTTGAAAAACTGTTTTATCTCGTCGACTTAATGGCAATGATAAAGATGAACGAGCTTCAGCTTTATATCGAGCAGTTTGTGTACGAATATCCATCGTATCCCGAATACGCCCACGTAGTAGACGCGCTCTCTCCGTTTGAGATAATGCAGCTTGAAAATTACGCGCACGAGAATTACATAGACCTCGTCCCGAATCAGAACAGCTTCGGACATCTTGGTTCGTGGCTTTCAAAGCCTGATTTTAAGGCACTCAAGGGCGGAGCAGGCTCACTCGACCCGGTAAACCCGGATTCGATCAAATTTGTCCGCGAGCTTCACGACTCGCTGCTTCCCTGTTTCCATTCCGACCTCGTTCATATAGGCTGTGACGAGGTACTGGGACTTGACGAGGGCAACGCAAAAGAAAAAGCCGCCGAGATAGGCGTGGTCGGCGTTTACGCAGACTTTATAAACCAGATAAACGAGATAGTCAAATCTCACGGACGCCGCTCGGTATTCTGGGGCGACGTAGTGCTTGAAAATAACAAGAATCCCGAGCTTATCTCCCGTGTAAGCAAGGATATGATTCCGGTAATCTGGCGCTACGGCGACCAAAAAGAGTTTGAAGAAAGAGCGGAGGTCCTCTCCCCTCTCGGATACGATTTCTATCTCTGCCCGAGCACAAACTGCTGGTCCTCTATGTTTTCAGACCTCAATGTCGCCGAAAAAAACATGCTCGATGCCGCAGAGACTGCAGTTAAGTTCAGAGACAAGGGGGTATACGGTGTTCTTATCGCAGAATGGGGAGATTTCGGTCATCTGCAGTTTGACTTTCCCACTCAACTCGCACTCTCATACGGTGCGGGAATCATCTGGGCACTTGAAAGCAACCGCAACCTCGACTATTGTTGCGAATTTGCTGACCGCGAAATATATAAACTCCCGGACCTTGAGGTAAAAGTATCGGATATTGTACGTCATGGTGCAGATAACTATGATGAATATTTATATTCTCTTGCAATCCCGATAGACAATTTCGAGTATTTCAGAAGCCCGAAGTTTACGATAAACAAAGACCGCTATGAAAAGATAAAGCTGTCAATGGCAGACATCACCGCAGACGCTAAAAAAATTCCGGACTCCGGTTTCGAAACCGTGCTTCTCAAGCAAGAAATTCTTTGTTCTGCCGCAATCACTGAGATTCTCTGTGACTATCTGCTCTTCAGAGCTGAATACCGCGACACAGGAAAAATAGCTGATTACGCAAAGCGAATTGATAAAATGCTTGAACGCGTAACAGAACTAAAGAAATGGGTTGCCGACCTGTGGAACGAGCGCAATAAGCCCGCCGGAAACAATAAATCCATGTGGTTTATCAACTTTAAGATTGAAGCCCTCAAAAAGTTTTTGGACGAGCAAGCCGCAAAAGAGGCGGAAAGTAAATAAGATAAAAGAAAGTCGCCAAATCGGCGACTTTCTTATTTTACACCATTTGTTTCTGACCTTCCGGCTTGAATGCGTATCTATCGGAGGATTTTCCCGCATATTTGAGTATCAGCTCGCGCTCGCAAAACGGGACTTTATCTCCGCGGATAAGCTGATAATCCTCGTGACCCTTGCCCGCAAGCAGAACGATGTCCCCCGCTTTCGCGTTGTCCACCGCATACTCTATTGCCGCCTCTCGGTCGGTAATGCATATATGAGGGAATCCGTCCGGAAGCTCTTCTTCTATCTCCGAGATTATCTTATCGGGATCTTCCCCTCCCGGGTTGTCAGACGTGATTACCGCAAAGTCGGACAGCTCGCCCGCCGCGTGAGCAAGCTCGGCGCGCCGCTCCTCTGTACGGTCTCCGACCGAACCGAAAAGGCAGATAAGTCTTGACGGCTCGTACTCTCTGATGACAGACAGCGCGTGGCGGAGGCTTACTCCGTTGTGCGCGTAGTCGATTATAAACGTGACGTTTTCCATAGCGGGAACTATCTGAAACCGTCCGTCGGGGGTGCATTTTTCAAGTCCGCTCACGATAACGTCAGGAGACACACCGTAAAAATCCGCAATAGATGCGGCACAAAGCGCGTTGTATACGCTGAAATGTCCGGGAGTCGGAAGCTTAACGGTTCTCTCCCAGCCGTCGGTTTTAAGAGTAAATTTAACGCCAAGCAGCGTTTCGTCTCTGAACTTCGAAATATCCGTACCCATAAACGAAGAACGCTGTGCGATAGAAAATCCCGACGTGAGAGTGCGCGAATCCTCTATCATATATTCCGCGCTCGGATCATCCGCGCAGTAGGTAATAAACTTTGCTCTGTATTCGGTAAACAGGCGTTTTTTGGACGCCTTGTAGTGCTCAAATGTCGGATGCTCGTGGCGGCCTACGTGATCGTGATAAAGATTGGTAAACGCACACACGTCAAATTCTATGCCCTCGACTCGGTAGTTGAAAAGCGCTTGCGAGGACACCTCAATTACCACGTGAGTAACTCCCGCGTCCGCCATCATACGGAAATATCTTGAAAGCTCGTAGCTTTCCGGCGTGGTGTTTTCGGTGGCATAATATTTGCCTGCGAATCTCACGCCGTTTGACCCGATATATCCGCAGGAATACCCCGCCTCGCAAAGCACGGCCGCGGTCATAAGAGAGGTAGTCGTTTTTCCTTTAGTACCGGTAATTCCTATGATATGGAGCTCTCTCTCCGGATGCGAAAAAAAGTTCTGCGAGATATGAGCGAGAGCGCGTCGCGTGTTCTCGGTGATTATAACGCACGCGTCACTCGGCAGATCCACCTCACGCTCACACAAAAACACTCTGCATCCAACGTCGTATGCTTTTCCTACGTAATTGTGCCCGTCAGCGCGAGATCCGGAAAGCGCGACAAAAAGCGCGCCGGATGATGCGCGCCGAGAGTCGTAACAAAGATAGGTGACGTCCGCGTCAAAAGAATCCGCGTCTCCCGTGTATTCTATTCCGTATAAAAGCTCTTTAAGTTTCATCCGTGAGTCTCCGTTTTTTATTATCTTGCGTCAAAATAGGTTGGGAATCCAATCGCCGTCTTTTTGCAAGCGAGTATAGTTCTGTGAGCGAGCGCCTCAAGAGAATCAAGGAATATCTCACCGAGCCCCTCGTCACGCTTTATAAGCGACAGTTCGGTACAGCCGAGAACGAGACGCTGGCATCCGCGCGCCTCAAGAGAACGGCAAATCTCGGAGAATTTCTTCATATTCGCTCCGCGTCCGCTCTTGATGTCATTATAAATGATGTCCATCAGCCAAGCCTGCTCTTTTTCGGCAGGAACCTCGCATCTTATGCCGTGCTCGGCACACACCTTCTGATACGATTCGGTTCTGACGGTGCCGTCGGTCGCGAGAACGCCGATACACTCGGTTCCGCTGCGATACGCAACGTCCACCGTTTCCTCAATTATATTGAGGATAGGAATCCCCGCCGTTTTTTTCAGCTCGTTATAAAAATAGTGCGCCGTATTGCACGGGATAGCTATTATCTCTGCCCCGTATTTTTCAAGACGTTTTACGTCCTCGATCATAGTATCAAGCGGATTTTTGTCTGAATTTCCGAGAATGTACGCCGTGCGGTCGGGAGTGGATGCGTGACTGCTTATAACTATATTAAGATGATCCTGATCGCACACGGCTTCGGTGTGCTCGGTAAGCATCTCGTAAAAATAGACGCTGGACATCGGCCCAAGTCCGCCGAGTATTCCAAGCAAAGGTGATCTTTCCACCCTCCACACCTCCTTTATTTGCAGTAGATCTTATACTTTTTATAATGATTTTTAAGATGCATCAAAACGTATAGAAGTCTCTTGGGATTGGTCACAAGGTCGGGCGCGTACCAAAGCGTTGAGGTAATGCGCTTTTCTTTTATCGCGCGCTTTATACGCAGAAGCAACGCTTCGTCGTGAACGTACTTTTTGATGACTCCGCGGGGAATATAGTGCCAAAGATGCTCGTTTTCACACTCGGTGTAGCCGAGCTCTTTTCCGAGATAATCGTCTATCAAGTATTCTGCGATGTTATATCCCGAGGCGGTAAGATAGTAGTTTGATCTTCCCTGTCTGAGATTTATCTCAAAAGCGCGGTAGCTGCCGTCGCGCTCGTCGTATTTAATATCAAAGTTTGAAAAACCGGTGTAACCGAGATCCTCAAGCATTTCTCTGAAGTTTTTAACAAGCTCCGGGTGATGCTCGGTCAGAATAGCCGCGTGATTTCCGAGTCCTTTCGGAGTGTGCTCCTCAAGCAAAACGTGACCGAGAACAGCAAGCTTGACCTTATGGTCCTTACCCGAATAGCAGGTGAGAACGTTCATCTTCGAGTCGTCCCCGGGAATCATATCCTGAAGTATCATACGCGCGGAATATCCGCTTGCATAGATTTCGGAAACGATTTTCTCCGCCTCGGTCGGATCGTGAGCAACGTACACCTTTTTCATTCCGTCAAACGGATGCTTCCAGTACTCGATACTGTTTGACGGCTTCACGATTATCGGATAATCAAACCCGAGAACTTCGGGAGAGAACGCACCCTCTCCGTACTCTGCCGTCAGCACCGACGTTTTGGGATAAAGTATGCCGTACTTATCGCACATTTTATAAAAATCGGCTTTGTCCACCAAAAGATCGGCAAGCTCGGGCTCAATATACGGAGTAATATACTTACCGCCGAGTCTGTGCTTATTATTTATAACGAGGGTTGCGTAGTCGTCCGTGCATCCAAGCAGAACGAGCATTTCGTTTTCATGCTCTTTTGCAAAAGCATTGAGTGTCTCAACCATAACGTCAGGTTGGTCAACGTTTTTTACAATATGAAATTTTATTATTTTGGAATAATTCGTAGCGCCGACCGCATAACGCCCGAACGCATGAGAAACGACTCCGTACTTCTCGTGAAACGCACGCGCTAAGCTGTAACAGTTAAGATCGGCACCAAGCAGTACCGGGGTAATCTTCTTTTCCATTTTTATCAACTCTCAATCAATTTTATCAAAGTCAATGAAAAAACGCTTGTACCAGACAAGGAAGGTAAACACCGTCCAAATTTTTCTCTGGTTGTTGTCTCTGCCCTCAAAATGATCGTCAAGCAGTTTCATCAGCTTCTCACGGTCGAAAAATTCCGCCGTGAAATCCGCTTCAAAATATTCTGCGACGATGTCTCTGTATTTCTTTTCTCTGAGCCAAAAACGTATCGGCACTGGGAATCCGAGCTTCTTTCTATGCGCCCATTCGTCAGGCAGGGTAAGATTTGCCGCTTCGCGGAAAACGTATTTGGTGTCTATACCGTTGATCTTGTATTCACTCGGTATTTTGCCCGCCATTTTCATAATTTCTTTATCAAGATACGGCACGCGGAGCTCAAGGCTGTGCGCCATGCTCATCTTGTCCGCTTTAAGGAGAATGTCTCCGGGCATCCAGAGATTTATATCAAGATACTGTTTTTTTATCAGCTCGTCCTTGTCTTTTACGCGGGCGTAAATGCGCGAGGTTATCTCACGCGGAGACTCACCCGTGCGGCACTCGGGAGTGAGCACGTCAAGCGCCTCTTTCTCCGGGAAAACGAATGCCTGACCTATAAAATAATCCTCGGGACGGCCACTGCACTTAACTATAAAATCGTGCCCCTTGAAATACGGAAGCCGCTTGGCTACCGCCGCCGCGCCTCTGCGGATAAACGCGGGAAGCTTTTTGTATTTTTTCATCATCGGGGTCTCGTCGTACCACTCGTAACCCGCGAATATCTCGTCCGCACCCTCGCCCGAAAGCACTACGGTAACGTGCTGTTTTGCGAGCTTTGCAAGGAAATAAAGCGGAACGGACGACGGATTTGACTGCGGCTCGTCCATGTGATACTGGATGTCCGCAAAATTTTCAAAGCATTCGTCAGCGGTCACCATGTGGCGGTAGTTCTGAACACCGAGACGGTCGGACAGTTCCTTTGCATCGTCAGTCTCGTTGAATTTTTCAAAATCAAATCCGACCGAAAATGTCTCGTCAGGCATAAGAACTGCGGTAACGTAGCTTGAGTCAACACCGCCCGAGAGGAACGAGCCGACCTTAACGTCGCTTATCTTGTGAGCCTTGATCGACTCATGTACTGCTGAATTAACGATGTCTCGACATTCATCAAATGTCGTATTAGATGAATCTCCTTCAAATTCCGCATCCCAATATCTCTCGATCTTCATCTCGCCGCCGAGCGGGAGTGTGAAAAAGTGAGCGGGCGGGAGCTTGAAAACTCCCTCAAAAAAAGTTTCCTCTGTTGCGGAATACTGGAAGGTAAGATACGGACGGAGCGCCTTTTTGTTTACACGCTTAACAAATGAGGGATGCTCAAGAAAGCTCTTGATCTCCGAACCGAAAATAATATCACTGCCGATGCGGGTATAGTAAAACGGCTTGATACCGAAGTGATCGCGCGCGCCAAACATTTCTTTCTTTTTGCTGTCCCAGATAACGAACGCAAACATACCGCGCAATCTGCTCACAATGTCAGTTCCGTACTGCTCGTAACCGTGGATTATTACCTCGGTGTCGCAACGGGTACGGAAGGTGTGACCGAGTGCGATAAGCTCTTCTCTCAGCTCTTCAAAATTATACACCTCGCCGTTGTACACGATGACCACGCTTCCGTCCTCGTTATACATAGGCTGGGCACCGTCAGAAAGATCAATGATAGACAGGCGCACAAATCCAAGTGCTATATCGCCGTCAATATGCTCGCCCGACATATCAGGACCGCGGTGAACTATTCGGTTTTTCATTTTATTCAGGACTTCGGCGCGTTCAGCCGCCGCACCTGTAAAGCCTACAAATCCGCACATATATCTCAAACCTTCATTTTCGCATAATAATACATAATAATTATATCACAAACAATGAAATAAATCAACAACTCTTCGATAAACTGTTCCGCTATTGTCTTTTTTTTAATTATCTGTTATAATGTATTAAACAGGTTACACTAATTCTGTATAATATCGTAGCAGAAAGAGGATTAAAATGTCAAAAATTCTGATGGCGACAATGAAAATGGATATTGGCGGCGCCGAGACTCATATAATAGAGGTCGCGCGGGAGCTATCCCGCCGCGGTCACGATATAACGGTGGCTTCAAACGGCGGAGTATTCGTGCCCGAGCTTGAAGCGCACGGCATCAAACACGTAAAAATTCCCTTTCACAGTAAATCTCCGTCAGACGTTTTAGCGTCATACCGTCTGACCAAAAAACTGCTGAAGGAAGAAAAATTTGATATAGTACACGCGCACGCAAGGATTCCTACGGTTATCTGCGGCAGGCTCGCGCGAAAATTCAAAATTCCATACGTCACAACTGCACACCTTACCTTTTCGGTCAACCCGCTTTGGAAAATTCTCACCGACTGGGGTGAAGGAACTGTCGCGGTCAGCGACGACATAAAGGAATATTTGACGCGCGAATACGGTGTCCCTGCGGAGCAGATAGTCGTCACGGTAAACGGCATCAGCACCGACACCTATTCGGAAGACACCGATTTTTCAGCTGTCAAACAGGAGTTTTCTCTCTCGGACACAGACAAGCGTATCGTTCACGTCAGCCGAATAGATACCGACCGTAGTTTAGCGGCGTTAAAGCTTGTCGAATCCGCGCCTAAAATATACGAAAAATTCCCCGATGCCGAGATTCTGATCGTCGGCGGCGGCAACGATTTCGAGCGGCTCTCCTCTGCCGCAAAAGAAGCAAACGAGAAGATAGGCAAAGAGTTTATTCGCTTGACAGGCGCGCGCACCGACATAAACCGTATGATCGCCGCAGGAAAAATTTTCATCGGAGTTTCCCGCGCCGCGCTTGAAGCTATGGCTATGGCGCGTCCCACGATACTCGCCGGCAACGAGGGATACCTCGGAATATTTACAAAAGACAAATTTGAAACGGCATACGAATCTAACTTCTGTTGCCGCGGCACTGCCGAGACCGAAGCAGACATCCTCGTCCGCGACGTTTGCCGCCTGCTTTCAATGGAAGAAAGCGAGCTATCCGCTATCGCAAAGGACGGAAGAAATATAGTAGAAGAACATTATTCGGTTGCAAAAATGGCAGACGATTATTTAACCGTATACGGTCGGGTACTGAAAAAATAATATTACACGCGCATAAAAACAGCCCTTCGAGCAAGCTCGAAGGGCTGTGATTTTATTTAGACTTTGAGATTATTTCTCTTCAGGAGCGTAGAGATCAGCAAACTTGCAAAGTCTGTCATACTTAGCCTTTGCAGCGTTTTCAGCCTGCTCGAAGAGAACTTCTGCTCTCTCGGGGAACTGCTGAGCAAGACGGCTGTAACGAGTCTCACCGGTGATAAATTCCTTATAATCAGCAGTGGGAGCCTTGCTGTCAAGAGAGAAGGGATTCTTGCCTTCTGCCTTGAGTGCAGGGTTGTAACGGAAGGTGTTCCAGTAACCTGCTTCAACCGCGCGCTTCATCTCAGCCTGGCAGTTGGTCATACCGCCCTTAACACCGTGCATTTCGCAAGGTGCGTAGCCGATAACGATGGAAGGTCCGGGATATGCCTCAGCCTCACAGATAGCCTTGAGAGTCTGGTTCATATCAGCGCCCATAGCAACCTGAGCAACGTAAACGTAACC
>CAZGHD010000029.1:0-20173 GCA_964525525.1 uncultured Lachnospiraceae bacterium
GTGCATCTACCATGGGCCCCGGCATCATGGTAAATGCTGCAAAGCTTGGTTAATTTGATATAAGCGATATAACCTTAAAACGCGTCGTTTCGAGGCGTTTTTTGTGTTGTTCTTGGCGTGACACGCCGTGGGGCGGCGGGACCAAGGACCCGCCCTACGGCACCCGATAAAATTCCATCGTCCCCTACAACCGTATTTTGATCCCATGTCAAACATTATATTGTATTTCGCAAAAACTCTTTTGAGGAGTTGCTTTTTGGCACTTGATTTAGAGACAATCAAAAAGAATTATTGCAAAAATACCGCAGATGGTGTATAATAAAAATAATATTCAAAACACTTTATCAAGGAGAACAAAGAATGAAAAGATTTTTAAGTATTTTGCTGGCGCTTGCTATGCTCATTCCGCTTATCGCTTGTTCGGGCGGAAATGATGACAAGCCGTCAAAGGATACCGGCTCCAAGGTTACTACCGCGGAGAAGGATTCGGCCGCAATACAGTACGAGGAGGACGATCTTCCCGACCTTGACTTTGAAGGTCAGACAGTAACTGTTCTTATGGGCGAGAACAGTATTCTTGAGGGCGACTTCTCGGTAGAAGAGCTTACAAGTAACCCGATAAATGACTCTATCTATAACAGAGAAATGTTTGTAGAGGATAGACTCGGCGTTGAGATAGAAGCGTTTTATCCCGACGATTTTGCAACAGAGGTTAACAAGCAGATAAATGCTCAGGAAGATACGTATCAGATATACGGACAAATAACCTTCCGCTTTGCCGAGCTTGTTTTTGACGGCACTTTGATAGATCTTTATTCTGTCGAACACCTTGACCTTGAAAAACCGTGGTGGTCGCAGACCTTTGCCGATTCTGCAGAGACTTGTGGAGAGCTTCTTATGGCGACCGGTTCTATAACCACGTCCCTTGTCCGCAGCCTTTTTGCAGTATATTATAACAAGAATATTGCCCTTGACTACGTTGAATCCACTCCCGAGCTTTCAGACCTCTACGGTCTCGTAAACTCCGGCAAGTGGACCTTTGACAAGTTTATCGAGCTTGGAGAAGGACTTTACCGCGACCTTAACGGTAATTCGGAAGAAGACCTTGAGGACTTTTACGGCATCGGAATTAAAGCAAATCTTCAGATAGACCCGATTTTCAGCTCCTTTGACATAAGTGCGCTTAACCGCACCGATGACGGTTGGTTTGAGTTTAACGAAAACGGCGAAAAGCTTATCTCTGCTATGGAAATGATGCACGATGCTCTTTATAACACCAAGGGCTGTTTTTCCGATAACTATGATTCAAATGAAACCTGGATTGCCGATGATAAGTACGACGAAATGTTCGCCGGCGGCACCATCTTGTTTAACGTAAACCGTCTTTACTCCGCAGAGTGCGAAGCGCTCCGCAATATGACCGACGACTACGGCGTGCTTCCTTACCCGAAGTACGACGAGGCACAGAAGGAGTACTACTCTCACGCGCACGACCAGTATATCTCTTTCGGTATCCCGTCAACCAACCAAAACCCAGACGTATCAGGTGCCGTGCTTGAAGCGCTTGCGTCCTACAGCTACCGCGAAACCGAGCCCATCTACCTTGATATGGTACTCAAGGGCAGATATATGAGCGACCCGCAGTCCAGAAAGATGATAGACATCGTCGTTGACGGATTTAAGGTTGACCCCGCATGGATATTCATCACTACTATTTCTGACAGCTGTACCGGTGACGTCAGAGATATGCTTGCAGAAGGCGAGACCAACTACGCTTCCTTCTATGAAAGCGAAAAGAGAGTAGTCGCAAGAAAACTGAAAACCTTCCGCAGCGTATACGAATCAAGCAGATGATATAAAAAAACAGAGCGTCCCGAAACGGACGTTCTCTAAAGGATAGTAAAAAGGATGTGCAGAATTTCTACACATCCTTTTAATTTTGTCTTATACCCTAACAAGCAGGGAACTTGTATATCAGTTCCGCTTGTTAGGAGAACCTAAACCCCTTTAACCCATCTTAAAAGAAGTGATATTGTGAGACAAGTCTCACAGTGATATTTGACCTTGCGGTCAAGTGATATTAAAATCTTGCGGTTTTAGTGATATTTTATTCGCCCTTTAACTGCCGCAGGCAATACCACTTGGGCAAAGCCCAAATACAACTGCGTAGCAATACAACTCGCCTTTGGCGAATAAAACTGGCCAAGTATGCCCTTACGGGTACTTGGCCAAGCGGACGCTCTGTTTTTCCTTTACGTAAACCCCCTGCTAAGCAGACGATTATGACTATGCAAGCTCTGCGAGTCTCTCAACCGCATCGTTTTCGCAGATAGGAGAGCAGTGCTCAGCTATGTATTCGGCGGCGGGAGGGGACAACCTCACACCGCCGAACTCGCACAAAAATGAGAATTTTCCCTGTGACTCGTCAAGCACGAGATACGCCGCATCTCCCCGCGTGTCGGCGTAGGCGGAGCTCCTGCCGGGATAGCCCATCTTTCGCAGAGCCGCGCAGCATGAAAGCAGCGGCGCTATCCCGCGGGCAAAGCGGTATACCCCCTGAAATCTGCACACCCGCGCAAGCGGGTTTTGTTTTTCCTTGTCACGGCGAGACTCGGCGCGCGCGGCTCTCCCGAGCTTGGTAACGAACATCTCGCACCCTCCCTCGCGCGAGGGGTAGACTTGTATGTACACCCGATTTTGCGCCGCGTCAAAGCCGGTCTTGTGCTTTGCGAGGTCAAGAATGCTCCACAGCGCACGGCGGGTTTCGGTGTTGTCGTAATCTATAGAGTCACAGTTTAGTTCAAACTCGCTCATATCGCTCTGTGACATCATTATTTTCAGCTTGTTTTCGTTTATCAGTATCATATCCATAAAAATAAACAGCCCCCCAACGGATATAACGGTCTCAATAACTATTATAATCCGTCAGGGGGAAAAATGTAACCCCTTAATTTTTGGAAATTACGCGTCAGTCAAGGTACAGGATGTTAAATGCGTTCTCGGTCATATAGCTGTCGTAGTTGTAGACGGCTATCACGCGGGAGAAATCATCGTTTTGCAGAAGCTCTGCAACCGAGCCCTTGTAGTAGCGCAGGTCGATCATTTCGACGTCAAAATCCAGCGCAAGGAAGGGAATGAGCGCGTGGGCAAAGCTGTCTTTGATAACGAGGATTTTTTCGCGGTTTTCCGCACCTTCAAGGGTTATCGAAACTCTGCCGTTGTTACCGGAGAGAAACGCGCCGTATTTGTCCTTTTTAGAGAGATACTCGCGGTCGTAAAAGCCGTAGGACGCTGACTCTGCGTTGCCCTCAAACACTAACTTGAAGTTCTCGTCTCCGTCGTAGCGGTAAAAATGCATCTCGTCGGGAGCTACCCACTTCATTCCCGCCGACGACCAGGTGGTGCCGTAAAAACTGTCTGACACAAGCTCGGGGGTGAATTTATCTTTCGGGGCAGGTGAGAGCGCCAGCTCGGTCATTATATTTTCGTACCCGTAGTACGCGCCGAGGGTGGTCCAGTGGTGGTCGGTGCGGTAGTATATCTGCTCGCCCGAGGCGATTTTCTGCGTCAGCGTATCGTAAAGGTCGATATATCCGACGTCGCCGAGTAGCTCTGCGAGGGTATCGCGTATCTTGCCTGTGTAGCTGTCAGGCGCGGGATAGGAGATAAAATCGGAAAGCGCGTCTATCGAGCGGGGCGCTGAAATCGCGGTAAATTTAACCCCCGCCGCCTCACATTTTTCGGCAAAATCGGCCAGAGCCTTGGCGTTTTGGGAGATGACCTCTATCGACGGCTCGGATAAGCGCTCGATCACGTAGCCGTCCTTTGCTGAGACTACCGAGTTGTTCTCGCGTTTTCCGAACAGCATAATCTCGCTCGCCGCCTTCGCGCCGACGAACAGATCGCGCGCGGGGAACTGATCGGCGTAATATTTCGCGATGTCTGAGGTGAATCTGCCGTCAAGCAGCCTCTCTGTCGTGAATTTCGGCAAAGACTGGAGCACGCGGTTCTCCTCCTCGGAAAAATCCTTGTCGGGGATAAACCATATAGCCGCCGCGAATCCGAAAATTATGACGAGCGAGAGAACGGTTAGCAGAATGTCGTTGAATTTACCCTTTGAGGAGATATTTTTCTGAAGCTCGAGCAGGCTGTCCTGATCAAGGTACTTGTTATTATCCATAGGTCAGCCTCCTTAAAATCTGAAATACAGGAACGGGTTGTAGGTGCTGTCAACCAGATACGCGATAGACACGAGTATCAGTATCACGCACACGACGGTGGTCGCCGTGCGGAAAACAGGGTGCTTTTCGTAGCATTTCCAGAAAATGCGCTTGGGGACAGGGGTTGATGCCAGAATGAGAAGCGCGATAAACGGGAGATTACGCAAAAGCTCGTAAAGGAAGCCTTCGCTGTAAAATCCGCTGACTCCCGCGCCGAACATATTGGACAGATAAACAAACCCTGCCGACATATCCTCCGACACGAAAAGCAGCCAGCCGATAACGATGAAAAACAGCGAGTAGATATGGCGCACTATGCCGGGGAGCTTTTCGAGAATCTTGCCGAGGAACGCCTTTTCTGCGACCAGTAAAATGAAGTAGTAAAGTCCCCAAAGCAGATAGTTCCAGGACGCGCCGTGCCAAAATCCGGTCGCGAGCCACACGACCAGCAGATTGCGGTAGGTCGCAAGGCTTCCGCGTCTGTTTCCGCCGAGCGGAATATAGAGGTATTCGCGGAACCAAGTGGACAGAGAAATGTGCCAACGGCGCCAGAACTCGGTGATACTTTTTGAGATATATGGGTAGTTGAAGTTCTCAAGGAACTTAAATCCGATCATTTTGCCCAGACCTATCGCCATATCCGAGTAGCCGGAAAAGTCGAAATAGATCTGGAAGGTGTAAAAGATTATCCCGAGCCACGCGCCTGCCGCGGTGCGATCGTCAAGCGCGGAAAAATAGTCGAACATCGCGCCACACGGGTTGGCAAGCAGCACCTTTTTGCAAAGTCCCGCGGTAAAGGTTCTCACGCCGGACGCAAAAAGCACGGTAGAGTGCTCGCGCTCACGGAGCTGATCGTCAACGTCGCGGTATCTGACGATAGGTCCCGCGATAAGCTGGGGATAAAGGGTAACGTACGCGCCGAACGAGGCGATATTATGCTGTGCGCGCGCGTCCCCGCGGTAAACGTCGATAACGTAGGAAAGCGCTTGGAAGGTGTAAAATGAAATTCCGATAGGCAGGGACAGCCCGAGCGGTTTGAGGAAAGAAAGTCCCGGGATGAGGCGCAGATTTGAAATAAAAAAGTCGAAATATTTGAAAAATCCGAGGATCGCGAGATTTATGACTATCGCACCGATAAGCACCGCGCGCTGACGGCGGCGGTCGGAGGAAAATCTCTCCACCAGATACCCCGCGATATAGTCGATTATTATCGTGCCGATCATCAAAAAGACGTTCAGCGGCTCACCCCAGCCGTAGAAGATAAGACTGACTGCGAGCAGCACGACGTTTCGTATTTTAAACGGAACGGCGAAGTACAAAATGAAGGTTATCGGCAGAAAGAGAAACAGAAATTCAAGACTTGAAAAGACCATTTTTTCTCCTACTTACGTTAAAGGTTTTAGATAAAAACCTGTTCCGAGGGCAGGGTTACTGCTCTCGGAACAGAGAATTTGTGAT
This sequence comes from uncultured Lachnospiraceae bacterium, assembly GCA_964525525.1. Lineage (GTDB taxonomy): Bacteria > Bacillota > Clostridia > Oscillospirales > CAG-272 > RGIG2161. The sequence continues at coordinate 5,679 of CAZGHD010000029.1, forward strand.
CAAAGAGCCGCAAGCTGTTTGTAGCTGTCGCGAAGATCTTCGTACAGCTTGTCGTAAAGCGCGTAGACCTTTGCGTATTTAGCGACCGTTTCAGCATCGGGCGAGAGGCTGGTGGTCTCGTGGATGATGCTCTCTGCCGCGCCCGCAACAGAGTCGTAAACGCCTGCGCCCACGCCTGCAAGGATAGCTACGCCGAGCGCGCCGCCCTCGCGGGAGGAGTTCTGTGCGATGCGGACGCCGAACGCGTCAGCCATCATCTGTCTCCACAGCTTGCTGTTTCCGCCGCCACCGGATGCGTAAACGAAATCGGGGTCTGTACCGAGCTCGCGGATTATGTTCATGCAGTCAAGCAGGCTGAAGGTAACTCCTTCCATTACCGCGCGGAGCATATCGGCGCGGCCGTGCATAGCGGAGAGTCCGAAGAAAACGCCGCGTGCGTCAGAATCAAGGTGAGGGGTACGCTCGCCCATCAGATAGGGGAGATATATCAGCGAGTTTGCACCTGCGGGAACGGAGGCGCAGATCTCGTCAAGCACTTTGTTTGCGTTTTTGCCGAGCAAAGCGGCGGTGTCGACCGTGTCGCGGAAGAAATTATCGCGCAGCCACTTAAAGGACAGACCCGCGCCCTGAGTAACGCCCATGATGTGCCATGCACCGGGAACCGCGTGGCAAAGAGTGTGAACTCTGCCGCGAGGATCTATTCTCGGCTTGTCGGTGTGAGCGAAAACAACGCCTGACGTACCGATAGTAGCGGAAACGATGCCTTCGCGCACGATTCCGTTACCGACGGCTGATGCCGCCTGGTCACCCGCGCCGCCGACAACGACGGTGGAGGTGGAAAGTCCGGTCAGCTCTGCAACCGCAGGGGTGAGCTTACCTGTAACCTCGGCAGATTCGTAAACTTTACCGAGGGTGTTTATATCAATTCCGAGCTTGTCGCAAACGTAGGGAGACCAGCATCTGCCGGGAACGTCAAGAAGCTGCATACCGGACGCGTCTGACACCTCGGTCGCGAACTCGCCTGTGAGGCGGTAGCGGATATAGTCTTTGGGAAGCATGATCTTTTTCGCGCGAGCGAAATTCTCCGGCTCGTTGTTCTTTACCCACATGATCTTTGCGGCGGTAAAGCCGGTGAGCGCAGGGTTAGCGGTGATCTCTATCAGCTTGTCCGCGCCGACAAGCTCGGTGATCTGTGCCGCCTCTGCCGCGGTGCGCTGGTCGCACCAGATGATGGAGCGGCGGATAACTTTGTCAGCTTCGTCAAGCATAACGAGACCATGCATCTGACCGGAAAGTCCTATACCGAGAACCTCGTCAGGCTTTGCGCCCGCTTTTGCGACGATGGAGCGGATAGCGTCAACAGACGCGTTCCACCAGTCCTCGGGATCCTGTTCTGCCCAGCCGTTTTTCGGCTGATAGAGGGGATATTCGATAAGCTCGTCGGCAATGGTGTTGCCCGCGAGGTCAAAAAGAACGGCTTTGGTGCCGGATGTTCCTATGTCAATTCCTATAAGATACTGCATACGTTACTCCTTTAGGTTAAATTTTTCTCTACCTATTATTGTACTATATTTGTGAGGTATTGTAAAGGGAATTTATAGCAAATAATTTATGAACAATATTTAATTATTTTTTAATTTTTTTTGAATAAAATATTGACAAATGTTAATAAACATGATATAATTTATAACGAAAATATAAATTCTCTATTTTGAAGGGTGGGAAAACGATGGATAAAAGAATAATACCTATGCTTATTGCCATAGCACTTATGCTTACCGTATTTGCAGGGGCGGTATTTTACAACAGTATTCCCAACACCTCCGAAATGTCTCCGCAGACAGGCGATAACCTTACCGTTGCGATATACGCGTCGCTTGCGGTGCTCGCTGTGGTAGTCGTTCTGCTGATAATCGGTAAAAAATATAAGAGATAACGAAAAATCGGATGCATGACGGCATCCGATTTTTATATATCGTCATTCTATTTCAAGATCGAATTCATAGGAAAAATATTTTCCGCTGAGTACTTTGGTTATGCGGTAGTGACCGGATTTAAGTTCTTCATCTACGGCAGGTTTCAGCAGATTAACGCTGTTTAAGTCAGCATAATCTTTCATGGTGCTTGGAAGCGCATAGCCTACCTCACCCGGTTTCATTGCGTATTTAAGATCGGCTTTGGATATCTGCACCCACTCACCGTCACGCAAGACCTCAAGCAAGTAATACATATCATTAAACGCAAATCCTAAATTATCGTAGTCGCATATTTTCAGGATTATAGCATCTCCCGTATATTCAACAAAGGAAAATTCAATATTCCATGTCGTGCGGGTCGAAATAAACTCTCCGTTGACCCATTCGCCGTAAGAGGATATATCAAGAGGTTGTCTTTCGGTTTCCTCTTTTTTCTCGGTGGTGACGTTAGTTTGAGGAAGACGTGTGCCGCCATCGTCGGAAACTGCAGGCGTGTTGCTTTCTGGTGCCTCGGTTGTCTCCTCTGCAGGAGCACTTGTCTCGTCAGACGGGGGTGAGATAGTTTCGTCCGGATTTTCTGTTGTGTCAGGCGTGGTAGTATCGTCGGGAGGTGATGTTAAATTATCTGTTGATAATATGTCAGAAGTTTGCTCGTTTTTGTTATCGATGCTGTTCGCCGTACAGCTTATCAGCAGAATTATACCGAGTGACAGACACAAAAGTATTAAGATTTTATTTTTCATGGATTATTCCCACCTTGCTTTAGAAGCTGTTCTTGCTTCTACTATGTAATTATACAAAGTATCATATATGCGAGTTCCGCCTGACTGTATCCATGCGCCGCTTGCGTTAGTGCTGTAGGAAGTAGCTATGCCACACATCAAACCGCCACTATCAAGAACAGGACCGCCGCTGTTACCCGGGTAGATATATGCACTATAATACAATCTGTTTCCGTTAAGAGACAAAATTGACCCTGTGGATTTCCATTGCGTTCCAGAAGATTTATCACCCGGATAACCCGTTACCTCTATATTAAGACCGGTTTGAACCTGTGAATTTGGACGTAATCCTAACCATCCGCAGGTATCTCCCAAATTATCATCAAGCTGAATTATGCTCCAATCCCATTCAAAAGCATAATTAGCAACATATTCCCCATTAGAATTTAGTGTGTACGTGGAATTATTAATAAAATTAGTGGCTATATTCATTGTTATATGTCCTGCAGAATCTCTGTATGTCGATGTTCCGGACTTTCCGGCATAAAACGTTATATCCTGTGCCCATCCATCACCTGAGTATTGTTCATATTGAGGTTTCCATACACAGTGGGCCGCAGAAACAACCACGTCATAGTGCTGTAAACAACCGGTACCAACAAAAGTTACATCGGGTTCAGAGTCTGAATCGTTATTAAAAGCACACACCAACTGACCAATACGAACTTCGGCAGGGTTCATTTGCGTTCTACCGTAAGGGTCATCTGAAGCAGCTGATACAGCTGATACAGCTGATACTTCTGCGTTTACAGATGGTGGAATATACGCACTTACATCTGCGGATTCTGTTCTTATTTCCGCTATTTTTTCATCGGTTAAATAACTTACATTTACGGTTCCGTCTTTATGGCGTGTAACCATACCTTCCGGTTCGTTCAATGCGGAAAGTTCTTCAGAACGGGCTGTGATTTCCGAGCCGTTATCCACAATGTTATAGTCGTACGTTACGGGTAGTTCATTTGCAAACGCTGTTATTGACATACCTGAAATAACTATTACAAGTAATACTGTAAAAAATAAAGATTTATGCTTTAACATTATTTTTTCCTCCTAAAATAAATATTCATATTTATCTCTAAAATGAGATATGGTTGATAATAATGACCGACTCATACTGTCTAAAAAGCTACGGTATTATTGTAAAAAATAAATCGTTCATTGGAATCACCTCTTAAAATTCTCACACAAAAAAAACGCACGAAGACGGGGCGGGTATAGGCTTTATGCGTTTAAGCGTAATCATATATATTTTTTGCAAGCGAAAACACCTCACGAATCGCCGCCGATAAAGAGTTAACAGTAGGATATACTCTACATTATCAGTATATCATGATATGTAAAAAATATCAATAATTATCTGTGATTTTAAGTTAAATTTGTATATTATCACAAACTTTGAAGTGGCGTTTTGTGTAATTGTTCTAATAAAATGTTAAGTATTATTAAACAAAAAAATTTATAGCAAATGTACCTCTATTATTGTAATAGATAATTAAAAAACAGGCTGTTTCGTCAGCCTGTTTTTTGCTTGAAAAAGCACGCGATATGTGTTATACTTTTCATAAAGATACAGAAAAGGAGCAGAGGGATATGGATTTCAAAAAAGTGCCGATCGAATTTCACCCGATATACGCGTGGTCGTGGAACGGGCCGATTTCCCGAGACGGAATAAAAAAGCGGATAGACGAGATGTACGCGTGCGGTATCAGATCGTTTTATATAATTCCCGAGCCGAAAGATTTTCGTCCGAATCTGAGGCGCACTTATCTTGAGCCTGAATATCTGTCGGATGAGTATTTTGAGTTAGTTAAATTTTCATACGAATACGCACGTGAGCTTGGTATGGCCATGTGGCTTTACGACGAGGGCGGTTGGCCGTCGGGAATGGCGTGCGGAAAAATAAGAAACGAACACCCCGAGCTTGCTATGAAAAGTCTTGTGTCCGAGGAGGTACTGCTTAAATCTTCCGTGCCGTACCGTAAGGGAAGCGACGTAATCTGCGCTTCAGTTGACTGGAGCGAAATAGAGGACGGTGCAGTATTTGACTCTGACGTTACGGTAAGAGAATACAGATTGCGCGAGCTTGATAACATCAGAACCGATATAGCCGATAAAAGAAACACCGAGGAGTTTATAAAATGCACGCACGAAAGGTTTTACGATACCTTTTCTGATGCGCTCTCTGACATTCGCATAATGTTCGACGACGAGCCGAGCATGGGAAACTGGACTCCCGGATTTGAAAATATTTTCTTTGAAAAATACGGCTACCGAATTGAAAATTATATAAAATTCGTGACCGGAGAATGGGATCCTTCCGCTGACGATGAATTCCGCGCGATGAGCGACTATACTATGCTGTGCGGAGAAATATTATGCGAGAGATATTTTTGCGAATTGGGAAGCTGGCTTCACGATCACGGAATGTTATTTGCAGGCCATCTTGATCTGGACAACTTCACTTTTGGCTGCAGAAACATGAGATATGGAAATACGCTGAAAATGCTTCGGTGCTTTGACGTGCCCGGAATAGACGTTATTTGGGGACAAATATCCTATCCGACCGATGGAAGCAGAAGCGGATGTCGCGAGGGGTACGCTTTCTTCCCGAGAATAGCGTCATCGGCGGCAAATCAAAACGGCGGAAACGTTTCACTTAGTGAGAGCTTTGCCGTTTACGGAGCGCAGCTCACCCCGGAGGAGATGCGGTACGTAATAAATTATCAGGCTGTGCGCGGGATAAATCTGTTTAACTTTAATATTATGTCCTACGAAAAGGATCGCGTGCAGTGCCTTCAGTACAGACCTAATTTTATATCCGAAAATCCGGGAATGGCTTCACTTGGGGCGATAAACGAGTATACGGCAAGGCTGTCACAACTGTTGCAGCTTGGCCGCCCGCAGATAAATACTGCTCTGTACTATCCTTTCCGCACGATTTGCGCGGGCGGTGAGAAGGCAGATGCCGCCGAGATGACCTATGAGGCACTTGGAAATTATCTTGAAGAGCAAGGCGTTTCCTTTGATATAATAGACGAACAGCTCGTGCTTGATGCAGAGGTAGAAGACGGCGCGCTTGTATACGGCCGCGTAAAATATGAGAACGTATTTGTGCCGGAGGGTGTCTTTTTCGAGCCGGATGAGGTTATCGACAGACTAAAGCAGATCCCTCACAGAGTAGAGCCGTGTGTTTTTCGGAAAAACGCTGATATTCTCTCTCGAAAGACGGTAACGGCGGAGAGAGATGAAATATATCTGATTTGCAATCTGTCAGATGACATTGTTTCGGACGAGATAGGGATAATTTCAGATAAGATTCCGTACGTGGTAGATCTTGACAGCGGAGAGATTTACCGTGCCAAACATTCGAGATGCGGAAATCAAATACTACTTGAACTCTCGCTTTTACGCGGAGAATGCGCGGCGCTGTATTTGTCCGAAAAAAATATCACGGAAAGCTACGCTCCCGAGTGGGAGAAGATAGCGGATATTACCGACGTTTCTGCATACGTCGTGCGGGAATATACTTTGCCGGGCGATGCACCTGCACCTATTAACGTTTATCACAGTGCAGGAGAAATTCCCATAGATATTGGGCTGTGGCCTGCGGATTTTTCCGGAACCGTTGAGTACTCGTTTAACTTGTCCGACGTTCCCGAGGGGGAAATCCTGCTTGATCTCGGGGAGATAAGATATTCCGCAGAGGTGTTTATAAACGGAGATAAGGTGGCAGACTCGGTCTTCCCGCCTTACAGAGTAAAGCTCGGACAGATAGGGAGCGGGGATCGCATCACCGTCGCGGTCTCAAATACGATAGCACAGGCATGTGCAAACACAGAATATTTTGAAAATCAGGATATTCTTGAGATCGGTCCGTATCATAAGAATATGGTAGAAAAAGAAAGAACTGCGCCTCCCGGCGGACTTTGCGGTGTGATGTCACTGTACGTAAGAAAATAAGAGAAACCCGAGCTGAATCGCGTTAGCGGTTCAGCTCGGGTTTTGCTTTACGAATTTTTAATTTTGGGGATCTCTTCTATATCCACGTCGAGGTGGGTTGTGTCGTTCATGAGCACGACAGAAGCACGTCTGCCGTCTGCGTTCAGGTCGATACGGGCCACGGCGCAATTACCGCAGAGGTATTCAACTCCTGCGTTTACCGTGCGCTCGGGCAGGCGGAGCAGGGCGGGAATGAGATAGTGCGACATAAAGTCACCCGAGGAGACGAGAAGCACCTTTGCACTGTTCGGAAAACGGCTCGAGACGTATTTTTCCACGCGGCGCGCACGCTCTGCGAGTATTACCGGGGTGAGCATTTCTTCAAAGCAATAGGTCTTTTTACTGCCTGACGGGTCGGGGTCGGGACTCGGAACTATCTCACATTCGGGATAGAGCGACTGAAGCAGCTCGATCGGCATACCGGAGTAGTCGATAACTCCTGCTTCAAACAGGTCGTTTACCAGCTCAAGCTTCTTGCAGGTCTTCTGATGGCGGATTATTCCGTTTGCGGTAGCGACCTGACGGTGAAGCGGGCTTGAGAGGATAGCGTCAAACTCAATCGACGCGAGTCTTATTCCGGTGCGGTCTGCCTGAGCGTAACCGAGCTCGGTGAGGGAGGAATCTATCTCCTCGTACTCTGCAACCTCGGGCAGGAACGGATGATTTTCGGGGTCTGCCACGTTTGATCTTGCCTCTGCGTGGCGCACGAGATATATCTGCATTTTTTACTCCTGATCTTTTATACTAAATTTTGAGCTTCGGAATCTGGTCTTCCGATACGTACAGGTGCGCGGTATCACCCGCCTTCACGCAGGTGGAGTGAATACCGTCGGCGTGCAGGATTATATGCGCGATAGAACAGTTGTGGCAGGCAAATCCTGTGTCGATGTCTATTACCTGATCGGGCAGACGGAGCAGGGCGGGAAGAAGCGCGCGGCGCATAAAGTCACCCGAGGAGACGATAAGCACCTTAGCGTCGTCCGAAAAACGCTTTGTAAGGTATCTTTCGATACGTCTTCCGCGCTCACGCATCTCGATCATATCGTACATTTCTTCAAGAGAATATATAAATTTTCCGCCTGTCGGTGAGGGGTTGGGGCAGGGGACTATCTCCATATCGGGATAAAGATAGCGGAGAAGGTCTATCGGCATACCCCCATAGCTGTGGATACCCTTTTCAAACAGATCGTTTATCAGCTCAAGCTTTTTGTTTTTCTGATAGCGGAGAATTCCGTTGGAAGTAGCAACGTGGCGGTGAAGCGGGCTGCAGAGTGCCGCGTCAAAATCTATTTGAGCTAAGCGTCTGCCTGTGAGGTCTGCCTGCTTATGACCGTACTCGGTGAGGGAATAGTCGCCGAATTCGTATATCGGGCGCTCATATTCCTCAACCTCGGGGCGGTAAGGATGATTTTCGGGATCGTCTACGTTTTGTCTTGACTGTGCATGACGCACGAGGTATATATGCATTTTATACTCCTAATATTGATTTTAGTTAAAAAGCGGGAGTTTGGATATTATATCCTTGTCCTCATCGGGTACGCGAAGGTGGAGGGTGTCGTTAATGCAGAAACAGCGGGAGTCGGTTCCGCTCGGGTAAAGCAGGAAACAGCCGATAGAGCCGTTATCACAGCCAAATCCGGTGCATTTATCTATCGTTTCGTCGCTCATTCTGAGAAGCGCGGGAGCGAGAACTCTGCCGTAGAAGTTAACCGAGGAAATGATAAGGACGTTTTCTTTTTCCTTAAACCGCTCGGTCAGGTAACGCTCCACTCTCTGCGCGCGCTTGCGTTCGTTTATCCAGTTTCCGAGCTCCTCCTCTGAGTAGGTCATTTTGCCTCCCGTGGGGGAAGGGTCGGGACAGGGGATCACGTTTATATCGGGGAACAGCTTAGCCCAAAGCTCGGGCGGCATACCCGCGTAATTTGGGACGTCTATTTCGGTAAGGTCGCTTAAGATCTCGACCGTTTTGTTTTCCTGATAGCGCAAGATTCCGTTTGCGGTGGCGATATGTCTTTGCAACGGGCCGCAGAAAACCGCGTCAAACTTTACCTGTGAGAGTCTTCTTCCGGCTCTGTCAGCCTGATCCTCGCCGTGGGGAGTGAGGGAGAAATCGTGCTTCTTTTCGTATTGCTCCAGCCCCGGGAGAATCGGGTAATTTTCGGGATCCGGCACGTTCTGTCTTGACTCGGCGTGGCGAACTACGTATACTTTCATACTTGAATTCCTCCCTATCTATATTTCGTAACCGAACTTGAGATTCGGCAGGAAGTCCTCATCGGGATACGCAAGGTGTCCCCAATCGTTCTGGAAGCCGCAGGTAGCGTGAATTCCGTCGTCTTTGAGGTGTATCATAGAAACCGAGGTGTTCTCCACTTCATATCCTACGTTTTCGTTCGGAGCGCGGAGCAGTGCCGGGATAAGGCAGTACCCGCTGAACATAGCGGAAGAAACAAGCAGTATCTTTGCGTCTTTTTTGAAGGTTCGGGTCAAAAATCTCTCTACGCGGACGGCTCTGACTATTTCCTTGTCGGGGCCGATCTCCTCGTCCGGGATAACGTAAGGGCCGCCGGTGGGGGTAGGATCGGGACAGGGAATGACCTCTGCGTCGGGAAATGCCTTGCCGTAGAAATCTTCTGGCAGGCGCGGGCGGTTTTCATCGCTTATCTCTACAAGCTCGGTCAAGACCTGTATTTTTTTGTTTTTCTGATAGCGGACGATGCTGTGCGCCGTCTCTATCTGACGGTAGAGGGGACCTGAGAATATCGCGTCGAACTGTATCTGAGAGAGTCTGCGCGCGGCAAGCTCCGCCTGCTTTCTGCCGTGAGCGGAAAGCGCGGGATCGTAACGGTCGTATTCTTCAAATTCGGGGAAAAGAAGCGGTTCCTTTGAGTTGTCTCCGTTTACCCCTGCCTGCGCTCTAGAGCGCGCGTGGCGAACTACGTATACAAACATTTTTTACCTTCTTTTTACGTGAATTTATTTTTTAATACATATCTGAAAACGGGATCTTTGAAACGTCCACCGTGTCGGGAACGGTAAGGTGCGCGATGTCGTTTATAAACTCGCACGACGGGAAGTCTCTGAAGCCTTCTTCTTTGTTGTACTCAACGAGGCTGATGGCTGTATTGCGGAAATTAAACGGTCTTCCGCTGTTTACCTCATCGTCAGAGTATCCGAGCAGAACGGGCATAAGCACGCAGCCGCCGTAGTTACAGGAGGTTACGAGCAGGATCTTTGCGTCGTCCTTGAAATTTTCTTTTAAGAATTTCTCAATTCTGCGCGCGCGGAGAAGAAAACCGTCAGGGGAGATCTCCTCCTCGGGAATGTTGTAAGGTCCGCCCGTTCTCGTGGGATTGGGGGAGGGGATTATCTCCATACCGGGGAAGATGGAACGCATAATATCTATCGGCAGACCGTTGCAGGTCTCGTCGCCGGTTTCGTTTAAGTCGTGGATTATCTCTACCGTTTTGCACTTTTTCTGATGGCGGACGATAGCGTACGCGGTCTCAAGATGGCGGTGGAGGGGACCTGTGAATATGTAATCAAAATCCACCTGAGAGAGGCGTTTTCCGCAAAGATCAGCCTGGCGGCGGCCGAGCTCACTCAAAGCCGGGTCGGTCAGATCGTATTTTTCAAGCTCGGGATGGAGCAGGGGCTGTTTTGAATTGCTGCCGTTTACTTTGATCTGGGATCTTGACTGCGCGTGTCTTACTACGTAAATCTGCATTTTTAGGGTTCCTTATTCTATAATTTATGATTTTTATTCTTTTGATGGGTAGAGGTTCGGCAGGGGAAGCTTTGATACGTCCACCGAATCGGGATAGATAAGGTGGGCGACGTCGTTTGCAAAGTTGCAGAACGGATAACTGCTCGAGCTGTCCCGATGCCTAAAGGAAATGAGGCTCACTGCGGCGTTGTGAAAATCAAACGGCATACTGTTTTTTACCTCCTCGTCAGATGCGCCGAGCAGATGCGGGATAAGAACCGCGCCGCCGAAAAGGCGGGAGGTTACTATCAGCACGTTTGATTTTTCGGGTATATTTGCTTTGAGAAAATCAATAACTCTGTGCGCGCGGCGGGAATATCCTTCCGGGGTGTTGTCATCCTCGGTCACGTCGCAGGGCATCGGACCGCCGGTGCGGGTGGGATCCGGCGACGGGATTATCTCCATATCCGGCATAGTGGCGGTGAGAATATCGAGAGGGATACCGTATCTGTCCTCGTGATACACCTCGGTAAGATCCGGGATTATCTCTACCGTTTTGCAGTTTTTCTGGTGACGGACGACTCCGTACGCCGTTTCAAGATGGCGGTGGAGGGGGCCTGAGAATATATAGTCAAAATTCACCTGAGAAAGCCTTTGTCCGAGTCTGTCTGCCTGCCATCTGCCCTTTTCGGTCAGCGACGGGTCGCGGAGTTCGTATTTTTCAAGCTCCGGCAGATAGGGGTGATTCTCGGGATTTTCCACGTTACCGCGCGACTGCGCGTGTCTTACTATGTAAATATTCATTTTACCGATACTCCGACTTTATTTGTTCTGCGATTTCTCCGCAAAAGAGGTGTATTGGTTCGGCAGAGGGAGCTTTGAAACGTCCACAGAGTCGGGAACGATAAGGTGCGCGACGTCGTTTGCAAACTCGCAACGGGAAAAGTCGCCGCAAAAATCCCAATGTCCGTAGTGGATAAGGCTTATTGACGCGTTGTTCATATCGTACGGCATACTGCCGTTTACTTCCTCGTCGGACGCGCCCATCATAACCGGCATAAGTACGCAGCCGGCGAACATGGAGGACGTGACCAGTAGGATATTTGCTTTGGAGTCAAAATTCTCGTGCAGGAATTTATCCACTCTGTGAGCGCGGACGAGGTATCCGTCAGCAGTGTCATCCTCGTCTGTGAAGCCCTCGGGTGCGGGACCGCCGGTCCTTTGCGGATAGGGCGAGGGGATTATCTCCATTTCGGGGAAAATTTTATTCAGAATATCAAGCGGGATACTGTTTCTCGTTTCGTGGCCGCACTCGGTCAGATCGGGAATGATCTCTACCGTTTTGTTCTTTTTCTGGTGGCGGACTATGCCGTACGCCGTTTCAAGATGGCGGTGTAGAGGGCCTACGAAAATATAGTCGAAATCTATCTGCGAGAGGCGCTGACCGCACAGGTCTGCCTGACGTCTGCCAAGCTCGGTCAGGGACGGGTCGCGTTCCTCGAACGCTTCAACCTCGGGAAGATACGGATGGTTTTCGGGATCGTTCACGTTTCCGCGCGACTGCGCGTGTCTTACTACGTAGATGTTCATTTTGTGGGTTCCTTTCGGTAGTGCGGTTTTTCTATTCCCACGGGTATATGGGAAACTCAAGATTCCTTACGTCATTTTTATCGGGGATATACAGATGTGCGGTGTCGTTGAGGAATATGCATCTTGAGCCTTTATCTTCACAAAGGTTAATGCATCCGATAGATGCAAAGTCGCATCCAAAACCGACGCACTTGTCAATATCTCCGTCGGGAAGCTTCATAAACGCGGGGTAAAGCACTCTGCCGAGATAGTGCATTGAGGTGACGACAGCCACGTTTTTATCTTCTCCGAAGCGGGAGAGGGGATCACGTCTATATTGGGATAAAGCTCGCGTAGAATTTCTATCGGCATACCGGGATAATCGGGAACGGTGGTTTCACCGAGGTCACTGAATATCTCAACGCGTTTTATGCTCTGGTATTTTACTATCTTTTCCGCCGTTGCAACGTGGCGGTGAAGCGGACCGCAGAGCACTGCGTCAAAATCTATTTGGGACAACCGTCTGCCCAGCCTGTCCGCTTGGTCAAGTCCCTTTTGAGTAAGGGAAGGATCGTGTACGTTTTCTCTCGACTGCGCGTGTCTTACGACGTATACGTACATCGGTTACTCTTCCTTGAGATGTACCTTGTCGTTGACGTAGATGCAGGTAGAGGACAGCTTGTCCGCGCGCAGCTCTATCTTGCTGACCGACGCCGCGTCACAGCGGAAGCTGATAGCATCCGGGTTGGGGGGCAGGGTACGCATGATAGCGGGGAGCAGAGACTTACCGCCGAAAACGGCAGAGGTGAGCACGAGCACGTTTGCATCTGCGGGGAAGCGCGCGGTGATATACTTTTCGACTCTGCGTGCACGGATAAGACGCTCCTGCGGGTCAAACGATTCCTGACGGGCGAGAAGATAGTGACCGCCGGTCGGTGTCGGGTCGGGGCAGGGGATTATCTCTATATCGGGATAGAGATTGGAGAGGATCTCTGTCGGGATACCCGCGTAGTCGTGAATATGTGTTTCAAGCAGGTCGTTTATTATCTCTATCTTTTTGTTTTTCTGGAGTTTCAGTATTTCATTTGCGGTGGCGATATGGCTGTGGAGCGGAGCGCAGAGCACCGCGTCAAACTCTACGTGGGAAAGACGTGCGGCGAGACGCGCGGCTTGCTTTAAGCCGGTAGGGGTAAGGGAAGGGTCCTTTTCTTCAAAATCTCTGAGTCGAAAGTCAAATGAATAGTGTTCTTTGTCGTTTACTTCTCCTCTGGACTGTGCGTGTCTGACTATATATACGTACATTAGATATACCTCCTGTATCGCATTTTTTGCTTATCTTGGTTTATCGAAAGTATAACACAGGGGGAGGGAAAAGTCAAGTAATTACGCATATTATTGCCGATATAAATGCAGGTAAACCGCGGGGAGACGTCGTGCTACACAAAGCCACGGTAAATACCTATTTATATATTAAACCTTGTAGGGTACGGTCGCGACCGTACCGTAACCAACTGATTATTTCTTGACTATCTCGGCAAAGCACTTAAAATACCGCACACCGTGCTCGTATATCGCTCGGCGGGAGAAGTGGATGGAGTCGTCATCCCAACCAAAGAGATGGCTTTTTTTCTCTTGAGTTATGGTAAAATCTGCGTTAATGTCAAGCAGATATAAAATTATGACAAATAACCCGGTTTGAGTTTGTCATAAATATTGACAATGCGCTCTCATTGTGGTAAAATAACTGAATGGGTATATAATTTAGTATTTATATAAATATGAAAGTTTTTTGAAAGGATCGTTCACTATGGAATGGACTTCTCTTAATGATTTGCGCGAAAAATATCTCGCGTTTTTCGAGTCTAAAGGACATCTCCGCCACAAGAGCTTCCCGCTCGTGCCGAATGGAGACAAATCTATTCTGCTTATCAACGCGGGTATGACTCCGCTTAAAAAATACTTTACCGGCGAGGAAGAGCCTCCGCGCCACCGTATGACCACCTGTCAGAAGTGTATCCGTACACCGGATATTGACCGCGTCGGTCTTACCGCGCGCCACGGTACCTTCTTTGAAATGCTCGGTAACTTCTCGTTTGGCGACTACTTCAAGCGCGAAGCAATCAACTGGGCGTGGGAATTTATCACCAAGGTTCTTGAGCTTCCCGAGGATCGCCTTTGGGTATCCGTTTACGTCGAGGATGACGAGGCGTACGATATTTGGCACAACGAGATAGGCGTATCTGCGGACAGAATCGTCCGCCTCGGTAAAGAGGACAACTTCTGGGAGCACGGCTCCGGCCCCTGCGGCCCCTGCTCCGAGATCCACTTTGACCGCGGTGAGGAATACGGATGCGGCTCTCCCGACTGTAAGCCGGGCTGTGACTGCGACCGCTTTATGGAATTCTGGAACCTCGTTTTCACTCAGTTTGATAACGACGGCAAGGGCAACTACTCCCGCCTTGC
>CAZGHD010000030.1:0-19959 GCA_964525525.1 uncultured Lachnospiraceae bacterium
GCTGAGCTTGGCGGAACAATTAAATTTACCCGTCCCGAGGGCGGTCTGTTCGTTTGGTGTACTCTTCCCGACCGAGTTGATCTTACCGAATACGTACAGCGCGCACTCGCAAACAAGGTTGCCGTCGTTCCCGGCACCGCGTTCAACGCAGACACGTCTGCACCCTCAAACTCATTCCGCATAACCTACGCTACTCCCTCAGAGGAGCAGATAGTTGCGGGTATCAAGGCGCTCAAAGCAAGCCTGTAAACTGAAAGGACAACAGAAATGTATAACGACAAAAAAGTAATTTTCTCCGGCGTTCAGCCGTCGGGAAACCTTACGATAGGAAACTACATCGGCGCGATCCGCAATTTCTCAAAATTCTCGGATGAATACAAGTGCTTTTACTGCGTAGTGGATCTGCACGCGATAACCGTGCGCCAGAATCCTGCGGAGCTTCGTCGCCGCACCTACGAGACCCTCGCGCTCTATCTCGCCTGCGGTCTTGAACCGCAGAAGAACACCGTGTTCGTACAGAGCCACGTGCCCGCTCACGCAGAGCTTGGATGGATACTCGACTGCTACACCATGTTCGGCGAGCTTTCCAGAATGACTCAGTTCAAGGACAAGAGCGCGAAAAACGCACAGAACATAAACGCCGGTCTGTTCACCTACCCCGTGCTTATGGCTGCGGATATTCTGCTCTACCAGACCGAGCTCGTTCCGGTCGGCGTTGACCAGAAACAGCACGTTGAGCTTGCGCGCGACATCGCCGAGCGCTTCAATTCCGTTTACAGCGACACCTTCGTGATCCCCGAGCCGTTCATTCCCGAAACGGGAAAGAAGATAATGTCCCTTGCAGAGCCGGACAAGAAGATGAGCAAATCGGACGCGAATGAAAATGCGGTAGTCCGCATTCTTGATTCCCGCGACTCGATAATGAAGAAATTCAAGCGCGCCGTAACCGACAGCGAAGCGGAGATAAGATACGCAGACGGCAAGGACGGCATCAACAACCTGATGACCATTTACAGCGTGTTCACCGATAAATCCCTTGAGGAGATCGAAAAAGAGTTCAAGGGCGTCGGCTACGGCGAATTCAAAGAAGCGGTCGGTGAGGCTTGTGCTAACGCACTCGCTCCCGTTCAGGAGAAATTCGCAGAGCTCTCCGCTGACAAAGCGTATCTTGAAAGCGTTATGAAGCAGGGCGCAGAGGAAGCGGCATACCACGCAAGAAAGACCCTCTCAAAGGTAAAACGCAAAGTAGGATTCGTAATCTAAAAAACAGGAGAAAAAAGAATGGCTTACCAAGATTTAATATTCGGTATCGCGGCGGTGCTGTGTGCGGGTCTGTTTTCATTTACCTTGACGCCGGTCGTCCGTGTTCTCGCTTACAAGATCGGTGCCATCGACATTCCAAAAGACAATCGCCGAATGCACAAAAAGCCTACTCCGAGAATAGGCGGACTTGCAATCTTCCTCGCCTTTCTGATAACCACAGTTGTGTTCTGCCGGATCAATCCGACCATGGTCGCGATCTGGACAGGCGGCGCACTGCTCGTTTTCATCGGGGTACTTGACGACTGCTTCGGACTCAACGCATGGTTGAAGCTGCTCGTACAGATAAGTGCCGCCGTCATCGCAATATCGCAGGGCGTGGTTATCGAGCACATCAACTTTTTCGGCCATCACATCAGTTTCGGGTATCTTTCAATACCGATAACCCTTATGTGGATAGTGGGACTTACAAACGCGATAAATCTCATTGACGGACTTGACGGTCTCGCCTGCGGAATATCCGCGATATGCTCGATGTCGCTTTTCGCGGTAACCCTTCTGTTCGCAGAACCCGAGTTCGCACTTATCACCGCGATAATCGCAGGATGCTGTATCGGATTTTTCCCGTTCAACGCAAATCCCGCAAAAATATTTATGGGAGACGCGGGCGCGCTGTTCCTCGGTTACGCTTTTGCGATCCTCTCGATCAGCGGAATTTTCAAGCTCCACGCGATAATCTCGTTCGTGATCCCGCTTTCGATCTTCGGCCTTCCGCTGTTTGATACCGTGTTCGCGTTCACCCGCAGAATACTCAAGGGCAAGAGCCCCTTCTCTGCCGACCGCGGACATCTTCATCACAAGTTGGTGGATATGGGCTTCGGTCACAAGCAAACGGTACGCATACTCTACGCCGTGTGCGGAATCCTCGGCATCTCGGCAATTCTGTTTACCGACCAGTATCTCTATAAAGCGGGCATCGTTGTGATAGCGGCTCTGATCGTGTTCATCATCGTGTACGCACTTCTCAAAAATCCCGCAACGAGAGTGCTTACCGGTCTTGAAAACAAAGACATCCCCCAACCACTCATCCCGGAAGAGGAAGTCGCGGCGGTAAACGCGTTTATAAAGAGCGAAAAAAATAAAGAAGAATAAAAAAACAGGGAACTTTTTCAAAAAACAACCGTCTAACTTTGCAAAACAAGTCCTACGGGGCTGACAAAGAAAGGCGGTTCTTTTTTATGAAAAAACGTTTGATAGCAATTTTCCTGTTTGCGGTTACGTTACTGTCCGTGGTCTCCTGCGCCTCATCTAAAAACGCAAGCGACGGAATGGCGGTAAAACCATCCGACACGAACACAGCGTACGACGACTATTATTCCGGCACCGCAAATGACAAATTAGAGTCGGAATCCTCGCCCTCTCTCGGCTCCACCTCGTCACCGTCAGAAGAAAACACCATTGACACCGGCGGCAGAAAGGTGATCTTCTCCTCTTCATTTTCTATCCAAACTAAGGATTTCACCGCATCCTGCCAAGCACTTGACTCACTGATAGCAAGATACGGCGGATACGTTCAGTCGTCCGATATTTACACGGGCGGAGGAAAATATAATTCCCGTACGGCGTATTACGCCATCCGCGTGCCTGCCGAAAACTATCTCAAAATGATAGGCGAGGCGGACACGATCGGCACTGTTGTCAGCCGTTCTGATAACAACCGCGACATAACCGAGGAGTACTACGACATAGAAGCACGCCTCAAGACACTCGAGACCAAAGAGGAGCGCCTGCTCGCTCTGCTGGAGGAAGCAAAATATATCGACGACGTGATCTCCCTCAACAACGCGCTCGAGGAAACGCTGTACGAAATAGAGAGCCTCACCGGAACGCTCAAAAAATACGATTCGCTGATCTCCTACTCCACCCTTGAGATAAACATCAGAGAGGTGGCAGAGGTCACCGAGCCCACTCCCGTCAACGCCAGCCTCGGTCAAAGAATCAAAGATGCGTTCATCTCCTCGGTCACAGGCGTGGTCATATTCTTCGAATCTCTGCTCGTATTCCTCGTCGGCGCAGTACCGGTGCTCGTTCCGATAGTTATCGTCACCGTGATCGTGATAGCAGTAGTGCGCGTGAAGATCAAAAAGAGAAAGCAGAGCAAAACCGACGTATCAGAAAAATAATTTTTCAAAAATTTTCTCCAAAAAGCGAAAAATCTCCGTTTCACAATCGTCATAGTATATGAACGGAGGGAGTGACTATGGTGACAGACAAAGAACTCAAAGAATTCTTTTCAAAAGTACAAAACGGCGACAAAGAAGCCTTTGGCGTGATATATGACGAGCTTAAAAAGCCGATATTCACGATAGCGTACCGCATCACGTCGTCAACAGCGTCCGCAGAGGACGTGACTCACGACGTTTTCGTAAAGCTCTTTGTCTCTCCGCCCTCACCCTCTGTCAAAAACACGAGAGCGTGGATATTCAGCGTGGCGCGCAACCTGGCTATCGACACCGTCCGCAAAAAGAAAACGGCGGATATTGAGGATGCCGAGCTCGTCTCGTACGACGGCATCGGCGATATAGTGTCCAAAATAGCCGTCGATGACGCGGTGTCAAAGCTCCCGCAGGACGAAAGAGAGATAATCTCACTGCATATAGACTGCGGGCTCAGCTTCAGCGAAACGGCAAAGGCGGTAGGACTTTCCCTGCCCGCCGTCTACCGAAAATACCGCAAGGCACTGAACACCGTACAAAAATTACTGAACGGAGCTTAGCGTGAACTATAATTTAGCTATTTGCGAAAGTTCATATTATCACGCTACAAAATTCAAATTAAAAATGGGACCCTACCCCATTTTTGTTCGCATAAGCGAACACATTTGAATTTAAATAACTTTTACGCCGCCGCAGGGCGGCGGAATGGAGATTTTTATGAAAAAATTAATAATACTTCTTGCCGCGTTCTTAGTGTTTTCCGTAACCGTTTCCGCACAAGAAGCGGTATACAATTCCGCAGGAGACCTGTTTGCGGCATGGGATGAAAACTTTCCCGATTACATCTGCGGAGTTTGGTCAACTAACGGAGGCACAAAAAATCTAACCTTCGGAATCCCGGAAAATGAACTCGGAGAGGCGGGAAAACAAGAAATTCTTGACCTGATAGAAGACGACTCTACCGCGTCCTTCGTCTATCAAAAGTATTCCAAAAACTACTTGCTCTCAATAATGAAAGATATGGACGAATACTTTGAAAAGCATCTCGGACTCACATTTGCAGGAGTAAACGACTGGGATAACCGTGTAACACTCGGCATAATCAAGGAGCGTGCCGAAAACGACGAACAAACAAAAGCAATGATAAACGAGTTGCGCGAAAAATACGGAGACGCAATAGAGATCGAGCATACGAATAGCTATGTCACTCTCTATACGACCGATGTCAAGAACGAGATATTGAGCGGAAAAGGTTATATGTTCTTCACTTCTGCCGCCGCTCTTATCTTTGCTTTTGCCGCCGCACTCGGATTTACCGCTATGCGCCGCCGCGCACTTGTAACGAGTAACGGCGAAACCGTAACCGCAGAGCACCACATAACAAAAAAGCAAACCAAAGACCTGATAAAAAATTCCGTCCCTGATTTTCCCAAATCTCTCGACCGCAAGATATACGATAGTATAAGCAAACGATAATGAAAAATGCCGTCAATCGACGGCATTTTTATATTTATTTCATATCAATTACTTTTCCACAAAATAAGACGCTTCAGAATCGGCGGTTGCAAGCGCGAAGGAAAGCGGGAATTTCTCAAACGAATCTCCGACGTTTCTCACGTCGTCGTTACCCGAGAAGCCCATATGATAGCGTATGGCAAAAGCTTCTTCGCGAGTCAGCTTCATATACCCCGAGATTATGTAAACCGACTTTTCTCCGTGGCCGTAGGGAAGATCGTCACAAAACTCATAGTACGGAACCGCGCGCCACACGCCGTCCTCACCCTTGACGTTTCTGGATGACACCTTATACACGTTGACCTTGCACAGATCGTGGAGCAAAGAAACTATCGCTACGCTCTCCGCGCTGTATTCAAATCCGTAAAGCTCCTTCACGCGCGGGCGGGAAAGATAGTCAACAAGGCACTCGTAAACGTTGATACTGTGCTCAACGAGTCCGCCCTCGTAAGAGCCGTGAAAGCGGGTGCTCGCAGGAGCGGTAAAAAAGTCGCTTGACGAGGAGAGCAGATAATCAAGCAGTTTGTCCGCGCCCTCACGTTTTATGTTGGTTCTGTATATTTCAAGAAATTTTTCTTTTAAGCTCATTTCATTCACCTAATATTATTTTACTTTTGCAAGGCGCGAAGCACCCGCGCCGAGCGCATCGCACAGCTTGTCTATATCGTCCTGTGTCGTGTATTTGGAAAGACTTATACGGATAGTGGAATCAGCCGTCTTTGCGTCAAGCCCGAACGCGAGCAGCGCACGGCTCGGCGTTTTTGCCTTTGACGAGCAGGCAGATCCGCTTGAAACGTATATTCCCTCTCCCGACAGATAGCGCAGCATTACTTCACTCCGCACACCGAGGACGGCTACGCTGATTATGTGAGGCACGAACTCACCCGCACAGCGATTTATTTTGATGTGTGAAAGGCTCTCGTCCTCCGAAAGTCGTTTTTCAAAATACAACCTCTGCGCCTGCATAGAGTCAAGCGAAGCGGAAAGCTCACGCACTCCTTCGTCTATTGCCGCCGCAAATCCGGCGATACCCGGAAGATTCTCCGTGCCCGAACGCATTCCGCTCTCCTGACCGCCACCGTAAGTTACGGGAACTATCTTTTTGGCTCTCAAAACAGGAGCGGCAACGTAAAGCGCACCGACACCCTTGGGGCCGTGGATCTTGTGAGAGCTGATACTAATCATATCTGCGCCGCACGAAAGAAGCTGATCGGGAGTTTTAAGAAACGCCTGCACCGCATCCGTATGCGTGACCGTCTCGGGATTTTTCCGTTTGACCGCCGCAAACGCAGATCTGAGGTCATATCTCGCGCCGGTCTCGTTGTTCACCGCCATGATGCTAACGAGAAGCGTTCTGTCGTTTACCGCCGCGGAAAGCTCGTCTACGTCTATCACACCGCCGCGGGTGGATATACGCACCACGTCAAATCCCTCGTCCGCCAGAACGTCAGCCGCGCCAGACACCGCGGGATGCTCACTGTCAGAAATGATTATCCGCCCGCCGTGAAGTCTTTTCTTCGCGCGCGCCACGCCAAACAGAGCAAGATTATCCGCCTCCGTCCCGCTTGAGCAGAAGAATATCTCGCCCGAGCCGAACCTTCCGCCAATCGCGGAAAGCACGGTTTTCCTCGCGTCCGCAAGGACTCGCCCCGCTGAGACGCCCATTCCGTGTACCGATGAAGGATTCCCCCACGCCTCGCGGGAAATCTCGCACATTTTTTCTATTGCAGTGTCACATACCGACGTGGTTGCGCTGTTGTCAAGATATACGCTCATTTTACCTTAGTTTTTGAACTTAAAGTTGAGGAGCACGTCGTTGAAATCCTCGATATGCTCGTCGTATTTAGAATCACGCGCAGAATAGGTAAGCAGATATATTGATCTGTCTTTTATGGTAACCACGGTGGTAAACTTGTATTTTATTCCGTTTTCCTCTCCGTCCTCTGCGGTCTCCTCATCGGCGCCGAAGGTACCGGTATAAACGAATCTACCGGAGGTCACACCGTCAAGCAAAGTCTCCGACTCGTCAACGAGAGTATAATCGGTATACACCGAGGCAAACTCCTTCTCATAGCTGTCCCAGTATTCGGAATAGGTCATGTCAGTGTCAAGAGAGAACACCATCATCGTAACGTTGGTAGGATCGTTATCGCTGTAATACGCGGTAACCACGCCGGTAGAAATATCCTCTTTCCAGTCCTCGTTTATAAACAGATAATAGTCAGCGGTGTCAGGAGAAATCTGCTTCATTCCGACGGGAATCGTAACGCCGTCCTCGGTAGTGGAATTTCCGCAAGCGGAAAGCGTGAATGAAGCAAGCAGTAAAAGCACGAGCATAACTGCCCAAAAAGTCTTTTTCATCATTAAAATACCTTTCAAAAATGTATTACTATAATTATAATATCGCGATAGATATATTGCAAGTAAAAATTGTAAACTTTATAAAAATCAAAAAGAGCAAAGTTTCCTTTGCTCTTTAAGTTTATAAACCGTATCAAACTCCCGAATACGCAGCAAATCCGCCGTCAACGGGAATGACCACGCCGTTAACGAATGCAGACGCATCGTGCGAGGTCAGCCAAAGCAGAGTACCGAGAAGATCGTCGGTCTCACCGAAACGGTTCATGGGAGTGTGGGAAAGAATCTTTTCGGAACGGGGAGTGAGAGAACCGTCGGGGTTGGTGAGCAGAGTGCGGTTCTGATCGGTGAGGAAGAAGCCGGGAGCGATCGCGTTTACTCTGATTCCAACCGGAGCAAAATGAACTGCAAGCCACATAGTGAAGTTGGAGATAGCCGCTTTCGCGCCGGAGTACGCGGGAATCTTGGTAAGCGGACGGAAGCTGTTCATACTGGAAATATTGATGATAACGGGATCTTTCTCGTCAGCCATCTCGCGTGCGAACACCTGAGTCGGCAGGAGAGTACCGAGGAAGTTGAGATTGAACACGAACTCAATTCCTGCGGGATCGAGATCAAAGAAGGTGGTAACGCCTTCTGCCGCGTTCTCGAGATCCTCGCGTGTGAGATACTCGTGAGTGGTAGTACCCTTGGGGTTGTTACCGCCCGCGCCGTTGATAAGTATAGATACGTTACCGCCGAGCTTTGCGTGAATCTCGTCGCGCGCTGCCTCAAGGCTTGCTTTGTCAAGCACGTTTGCGGAAACCGCGAGAGCTACGCCGCCGTCTGCAGCTATTTTATCAGCTACAGCCTGAGCTGCCTCAAGTCTGAGATCACATACAGCAACCTTTGCGCCGGATGCCGCAAGCGCGCGTGCAAACTCGGAGCAAAGTACTCCGCCGCCGCCGGTAACTACCGCAATTTTGCCTTCAAGATCAATTTTAAAGGGAAGTTTCATTTATGTTTATCTCCTTGGTTTTAGTAAAATGTTGTTAGATTGATTACGAAAGTTCAGTTTCGAGAGCGTCTATCAGCTCGCTTATCTTCTCACGATTCAGAGAATAGTATACTCTGTTCTGTCTTCTGTCAAGAACGATAAAGCCGTATTCCTCGAGGAGTGATACGTGGTGAGAAACGGTAGCGGTGGAAATTCCGAGCATTGCGGAAAGCTCCTGACCGTATCTCGGTCCTGTAGAAAGTATCTTGAGAATTTTCAGCTTGCTCGTGTCTCCGAGTGTGCGGAGAGAACCGCAAAGATCCTTGAGCTTTGCGCCGTCGCCGGACAGCTTTCCGATCGGATCAAAGTAACCGCCAACGAACAGGCAGTCATCCGCCTTCTCGCCGGTGAAGTTGTACATATACTTCATATCAGAGCCAAGTACGATGGACGGAACAACGGTAACGCTGTCTATCGTGTCGTTTATAGCGAGATTGAAATTTGAGTTTATGTACTTAACTCCGCCTTCGTTTATAGGCTGTTCGATAGTTTCCAAACAGCGCGTTACATGGTTCTCTACACTGTCGTATACTTCGAAATATACCTCACCGAACTCAATAACGAACTCTGCGAGTTTCTCCTTGTACGAATCGAAATTGTTATAGAAACGGCAAAGCTCCCACTTCTCGTCGTCTGGCAGATTCATAGACGCGATGAAGTTGATAAGATCGTTATAGTTCTTTACCTCGCGGTCAAACTTCGCCTTTTTGTCCTGCATACTGAGCAAAGAGTAGAAGTTAAGGAAAAATTCCGCCTTTGAAATGTTCTTAATAGCCTCGGAAGCGGCGTAAATATCGCCCTGCGGAATCATCATAGCGTCGTGAAGCAGATAAAACGCGGGACATCCGCCAAGACTGTTCTTTTTGAAAAGCACTTCGATGCCCTTCAGGCTGTTGGTGATCTTCTGCGTTACCGCGCGAGACATATCGCTCAGACTGCCGAAGCACTCGTCCAGTATAGCATCCTCGATCTGATATTTTGAAGCGTAGAAGGATTTACGGTCACGGTACGAATCGTGATTTACGATTTTGAACGCCAACGTAGCGCACTCAAATACGACGTTAGGCTCGCGCAAAATTTTTATTTGCATTATCGGTTCCCCCTTTATTTTATTTATCTTTTGATGAGATTATAACACACAATTAGACATATGTCAAGCATATTTTGAGGTCAAAAGCACATCTTATATCGCATAAAAAGATCCACTATACCAAAAATCCAAAAAAATCTTTATTTATCGCGCGATTTGTGGTATAATAAAAGGTGCGTGTATTAATCTGTAAATTATTTTGTGCCGAGCGCACATCAAGAGGAGTATATATTTTGAAACGTGAAGATTTAAGAAACATAGCGATCATCGCCCACGTCGACCACGGCAAGACCACGCTGGTTGACGAAATGTTAAAGCAGGGCGGCGCGTATCGTGAAAATCAGGCAACCGAAGAACGTGCGATGGACAGCAACGCACTTGAGCGTGAGCGCGGAATAACCATTCTCGCTAAAAACACGGCTATTCACTATAAAGGAACTAAAATAAACATAATCGACACCCCCGGTCACGCCGATTTCGGCGGTGAGGTAGAGCGCATACTCAAAATGGTAAGCGGCGTTCTGCTTCTCGTTGACGCAGCAGAGGGTCCGATGCCTCAGACCAGATTCGTGCTTCAGCGCGCGCTTGAGTTAAATCACCGCGTGGTCGTAGTCATCAACAAGGTGGACAAGCCGGACGCGCGTCCCACCGAGGTAGTTGACGAGGTGCTTGAACTTCTCATAGACCTTGACGCGACAGACGAGCAGCTTGACAGCCCCGTGATTTTCTGCTCCGGCAGAGCAGGTACCGCGTCTCTCAACGCAGACGCGCAGGACAACGACCTTACCGTGCTGTTTGACAGCATTATAGATTACATTCCCGCACCCGAGGGAGACGAGGACGGTCCGCTTCAGCTTCTCGTTTCCGCAATCGACTACAACGACTACGTCAGACGTATCGGCATCGGACGCGTGGAGCGCGGCGTTATCCGCCAGAATCAGGAAGTAATGATTTCCAACTTCCACAAAAACGATCAGCCGAGAAAGACCAAGGTAGTTTCGATATATCAGATAGACGGACTTACGAGAATCCCGGTCGAGAGCGCAAAGATGGGCGACATCGTGTGCTTCTCGGGTGCGGAGAACATCACGATAGGCGATACCATCACAGCAGTTGACTGCGTGGAACCGCTTGAATTCGTCAAGGTCAGCGAGCCTACTATGGAAATGACCTTCTCTGTCAACGACAGCCCGTTTGCGGGCAAAGAGGGCAAATTCGTCACCTCAAGACAACTCCGCGACAGACTTTACAAGGAACTTCTCAAGGACGTTTCCCTCAGAGTAGAGGACACCGACACCACCGACAGCTTCCGCGTGTGCGGTCGCGGCGAGATGCACCTCTCCATCCTTATCGAGAATATGCGCCGTGAGGGCTACGAACTTTGCTGCAGCACCCCGAAGGTGCTTTACAAGGAAATAGACGGCGTTCTCTGCGAGCCTGTTGAGCGCGTAACGATAGACGTCCCCGAAGAATACGTCGGCTCTGTCGTTGAAAAGCTCGGTTCAAGAAAAGGCGACCTTCTCGAAATGGGTCTCCACGGTAATCGCATGAAAATTGAGTACTCTATCCCCTCCCGTTGCCTGTTCGGTTACAGAAGCGAATTTCTTACCGACACCCGCGGCGAAGGAATCCTCAACTCGATTTTTGAAGGCTACCAGCCTCATAAGGGCGAGATAACAATTCGTTACACAGGTTCACTCGTTGCAAGTGAAACGGGTGAAGCAACCTCCTACGGCCTTTTCAACACTCAGGAACGCGGAGTTATGTTTATCCCGGTTCAGACTCCGGTTTACGAAGGAATGATAGTCGGAGAGTGTCCTAAAGCAGAGGACATCGCGGTCAACGTCTGCAAGAAAAAACAGCTCACCGCTATCCGCTCCACCGGTGCTGACGAAGCGCTCCGACTCGTTCCCCCGAAGATAATGTCGCTTGAACAGGCAATAGAATTCATCGCGGACGACGAGCTGATGGAGGTCACTCCCAAATCTCTGCGCCTGCGTAAACGTATTCTCGACACCGCATCCCGCCTCAAAGCACAGAGCAAACTGAAAAAGCAGTAAAAATTAAGGACTGAATCGCTACCGCGATTCAGTCCCGTTTTTTATTTACCGCGTGCAACCGCATAAGATCGTGCCCTCGTGTATGCCGCACTCGCGATGCAACTAAAATATTAGTGATTTTTTAACACATCGTATAGCAGAATCACTTTTCGTAATACTGCGCCTGTGCATGCCAAAGTTGGCTATACTTACCATTTTCATCCATCACCAATACATCATGCGAATCTTTCTGTACCAACTCACCGTGATCAAACACCGCAATAGTATCACAAAAACGACAGCTTGACAATCTGTGGCTGATAAATACGGCAGTTTTATCTTCTACAAGCATGTTGAAATTCTCGTAAACCGCAGCTTCCGCAATGGGATCAAGGGTAGCAGTAGGTTCATCAAGAATGACAAATGGCGCGTCCTTATACAGTGCACGTGCAAGAGCAATCTTCTGACACTCACCGCCGGAAAAGTCAATGCCTTCGTTGTCGTACTCTCGTCCGATAGCACGTTTCAGGGCATCTTTTTCCTTTGTATTGAGAGCGTTGTCGAGATCGTTCAGCTTGTCACCGAGACCTGCACGAATCAAACACTCGCGTACTTTTTCATCATCATACGCACAATCAGCAGCAACATTTTCACCAAGAGGAAATCCAAACAATGTATAATCCTGAAACACCACAGAAAAAAGAGCCATGTATTCGTCGTATCTATACTTCGTGATGTCTATACCATTTAAGAGGATTTCCCCCTCTGTCGGATCATACAGACGGCACAAAAGCTTTATGAACGTGGTCTTTCCTGAACCGTTTTCCCCCACGATTGCCACTTTATCACCGATTTTGAATTTCATATTGATGTGACGGAGCACCCAGTTTTCGGTACGCGGATATCGAAAACTCACATCTCGAAACTCGATCTCGTAGTCGATATCATCACGTTTTTCTACTGCAAGAGTGCCTTTGTACATATCGTTCGGTAAATCGAGAAATTCGTAAAGCTGAACGAGGTATATATTGTTATGGCGCAGTCTTCCGAATTCTGATGCAAAATCCGATACCGCACTTATAAATCGCTGGGTCGTACCCTGATAGAGCAGGAAATTACCAATCCCGAATACACCGATGAAAGCCTTGGCCGCTACGAACAGGAACAACGCGATATTCATTACAGCATTGATAATTATTGAAAGCAAATCAAAACTGATTTGGATACGTTCCATCTTCACTAACCATTTTGGACAAAGCAGATGTTTGCGGTATTCTTCCATAACAATACGGTGAAGATTGAACACGGTTACATCTGAACCCCATACACGATTATATACTCCCGTTCTGGTATTATCCTGCGCCAGTTCCGAGACTGCTTCGTTTTGTTTTACTGTAGATTTATTTGATATTTTTATTGATAGAACAGTGTTTACTATAATAAGAGCAGCAATCGCAATAGCAGAAGCAGGCGAATTGATAAAAGCCAAAACACCTGTAAATTCCCTTTCGGCAGCCATAAAAAACATTGAAACCGTGAGAGAAACCGAAAAGATGATATTTAAGATATTATTAAGCTGTCCCTGAACTGCCGATTTTACTGTATGAAGTCCTCCGCCGGTTGAGTTAACTGCCGCAAATATCTTCGATCTTAGCAGAATCACATCTGAATTTTCCAGATGTTCATACTGCATATTGTTCTGCGCGTCGATCAGGTAGGCTTCGTGCTGCTGCCACGTAAGATAATCTTTCAAACTCCTCTTGCTCTGTATCAGTCGCGTCACAACAGAGATCACAAACCCGCCGAATACCGTAATTCCTGCAAAAACCAACAGTCTCTTTGGGTCACAGTCTCCCGCAAGCTCGTTAACTATCTGCGCTGACATAAAAAGTCCGAAGTACGGCGTGAAAGTTTTTAGCAGGGTGCATATAATATGCCAGAACCAGAATCCCGGCATAATCTCATTCCATATACCGATCGCACGCTTGATAAGCAACCAATCTTCGCGGAGTGTGCGTTTGCTTTCCTTATTCTTCATCATTTTTTACACCCTCTCTATAATACTTCGATTGAATATCAAACAGTTCGCGATATTTTCCATCAAGCTCCATCAACTCGTCATGCGTACCTGCTTCTGCAAAATTTGCACCTTCCAGCAGGAAAATTCTATCGCAGAAACGTGTAGACGCAAGTCTGTGCGAGATGAATACGGACGTAGAGTGCGCGGCGATTTCGTTATATCTTCGATATATTCTGTCTTCTGCAATCGGATCCAATGCCGCAGTCGGTTCGTCAAGAATAATGCACGGCGGATCTTTATAGATCAGTCGTGCAAGCAAGAGTTTTTGTGTCTCTCCGCCCGACAACTCAATGCCGTCTTTGTTTACCTCACGGTTTAAAGGGGTTTGGGTACCGTTCGGTAAGCATGAAAGTTTCTCGAACAAGCCTGACACTTCAATACAGTAGTCCAATCTTTCACTGTCAATTTCATCGTCAGTCATAGCTGATGCGATATTACGTGCAATAGATACGGGTAAAAGTCTATAATTCTGCGGCACAAAGCCGAACAGTGCATACATTTCGTCTCGATTATAATCGGTCAGCGGATGCCCGCCAATAAGAATTTCACCTTCGTCCGGCAGAAGCAGACCACACATCAGGCGTGTCAGTGTCGTTTTTCCGGCACCATTCAGCCCCACAAGCGCAATTTTCTCACCCGCTTCGATTTTAAATGACACATTGTCAAGAACTTTCTTCTCACCCTGCGGATATTTGAAGGAAACATTCTTAAATTCAATTGTAAAAGGTCCTTTTGGAGTAGGAACACCCTCACCTCGGTTGAGCCTATCGGGTACTTCCAGCCCTTCTCGAAAGTCTGAAATCTGCAATGCACCGTCATACACACGGTTGATCGTACCCATAATACCGCCCATAACCCCGGACATTGAGGTAATCGCAGAAAAATACAACACGAACGATGACGCATCAACATCACCATGTACAGCTTTGTAAATAAGAAACGCATACGCCGCACCGTCACGTATAAAAACGACAAGAAAGTTTCCGATAGCGTTTAGAATACTACGTAACTCCAACTTTTTTTGCTCATTCAGACGCAAAGCAAACAGATTGTTGAGACGGTTACGTATCGAATCCTGCATAGTGTACAAGCGAATATCCTTTGCGTACTTGAAATCCATCGACATACCTAATGTGGAATAACGGATTTTCTTGTCGAGATCGTTTCTGACATCACGTTCCTTCCAGTTCTGCACACTTTCCCACTTACCTATGAAATAATTCAGCACGCATCCGACAGCAAGCAGAAGGATTATGACCGGATGCAGGATCGAGACTACCGAACCGAACAGCAGAAAATTAAGAATCTGCGTAATCATATTAGAAAAATCCATAGGAAAATGCACACCTGCCGAGTGGTTGTTCTGCACAGCATTATCGGCACGCTCATTCATTTTCTGCACTTCTGGATCTAAGTCCAAATACCAGTCACGGTCGCGTCGTCTGCATTCCCGCATATAAAACATACGCAGAAGAACATAATGCTCGGAATGCCCGATTTTTATGTTCAGAATACTACTCGGCAGCTCAAACAACAGTTTTGCAAGAAGCAGTCCGATAATCACAAGGGAAATTGTTGAGAATCTTTCAGACGTTTCAAGCGTCGACAGAATCAAGGATGGTGTATACAGTGCGAGCGCGGACAGAATCAGCGAGACCGGTACAGTAAAGATGCCCGCGAAAGCCAAACTCTTCTCGTATTTCCAGAGCAGGCGGTATATGTATCCCACACAAGAGAACACCCCATATTTCGGCTTGCGTTTCGCCTCTTTTTTTATTTTTTCTTTCTTAATCATGTGGAATTTCTCCATTTGTTTGTACTTATATTAACGTCGTTAACGGCGCAAACCTTCCGACGGGAGTTTTTATTTGAGAAAAGGTTTACTTCTACTATCCGCCTGCAAACTGTACGCGCCCTTGTATCCTATCTCCCGCGCCATCAAAAACAGAGCAATCAACTTATGGCTCGGACACGAGTAGTAAAGAGTACGTACTCTGTCATTTACCGTTACGTCGTTTTTTCTTACTGCGCGCAACTGCATAAGATCACCCATAACCCCTGATATTTTCTTTTCGGGTATACCGCACTCACGCGCGAGCACGGAGCTTTCAAAAATGTAATCTGCGTTCCTGCGATACAGAAATTCAAGGGCAGAAAAAGTATCGGGCGATGAAAGAGCCGCAAAGATTTTGATAAGCTCTTCCCTATCGCAAAGGAAATGGCCGAAGCCTTCCTCCGGCTCGGGAAACACGGCGAAAAACGGTTCTTTTCCGTTGGATATAGCGGTAAATCCATGGTCATCTAAAACATATGACGCATTGCGAATATTTTTTATCTCATAAGAATCGTAATTTTTCTCTATATCCATCCGGCAATTGAAAAATCCCCGTTCTATCTGCCAGCAAATATCGCGCGCAACGTTAAAACGCTCCTTTTCCTCTGTACGCCCCACTATCTCGATGATCCTGCGCGAAATATCCGCCATCGTTACATTTTCATTACCAAACAGCTCGTCAAGAGAAACACCAAGCTCGTTTGCAAGCGGTACGAGCAATGCCCCGTCGGGATATGTCTCGCTCGTCTCCCACTTTGACACCGCCTGTGCTGAAATGCCAAGTGCCGCCGCGAGCTGTTCCTGCGTCAGATTTTTCGCGGTGCGAAACCGCTTTACGTTTTGTGAAAAGCTCACAGTCTCACCCCTTTATCATCTTACAGCTTCTAACATTACAGTAGTCATACGCTTCTCTGCCGCACATCTTTTCATAAGTGAGAGAGATGAGCGACAGCAAGATGCCGTCACCAAAAGACTCGTACACCTTTACTTCTCCCTCATCAAGATGCGCTACCATCTGACGGCAAGTACCGAAATCGCAAATGTCATCAAGAATCTCCGTTACTCTCGACTCATCCACACCCGTGTTTTTGGATACGTAATCGGCAGTAAAGCTATCACTGCAAACAGTGGAGTGGATAAAATAGAGCACGCTCAAAGCGTCCTCGCTCGACAAAAACTTAAAAAGCTTAATTATCTGTTTTTGGCTGTCCGTTTTTTTCATCCACGAGAAATTTGATTCGTTGCGAAGCAACATCACCGCGGCATTTACATCTTCTGAGCACACGAGGAAATCAAAAAATTCATTGGTAGATATCATTGATCTTGAAAAGTACGGATTAGGTGTCGGAAAGACATTGACTTTATCATATACGTCATCATCTTTTGCACTCATGATACCAAAAGCGGCAGGAAACATTGCGCGAACCGTTTCAAATGCGCTGAGGATCACGCCTTTTCTGTCCATACCGCTAAACTCCGCGCGCATACGCTCCTCCGCGCTGTCGGTGCGTCGCTCCTCGGAAATACCGAGCAGATGGTCGCAGGTAACTCCATAATACTCGGAAAGCGCGATCAGCATATCAAGGTCGGGTGCAGAGCTTCCGTTCTCCCATTTCGAGACCGTTTTGTTTGAAACCGAAAGATTATGTGCAACCTCATCCTGAGTAATTCCCTTTGCCGTGCGTAACTGAACCAGTTTTTCAGCTATTTTACATTCACGCATAATATATACCTCGTCAAATTAATTCAAGTTCCGGATCTTGTGCTTTCATTATACACGAAACTATCAGTAGAGTCAATGTATCAAAATTCTATAAATTCTCCAGCGCGGAGACTTTTTCTCAAAAGCTCCATGTTTGGTTGTTTTCGAGAAAACTATTGACAAATTTGGAAAAATATGGTATAATATATAGGCAAGCATATCATACCGAAATTTTGAAACACAAAGAAAGGTATGATAACATGAAAGAAACCTCTATAAAATTCGCCTTTACCGGCATCGCCGCGGTATTATCCGCGTATTTCGGCTGGATAGCCGTTCCTCTCGCGATTTTAACGCTCGCTATGATATGTGACTACGCCACCGGCATTGCTGCCGCGTGGATAAAAAATTCACTGTCCTCGCGCGTCGGAATCGTAGGTATCGTTAAAAAGGTCTGCTATCTCGCAACCGTCGGCGTAGGAGTAACCGCCGACTGGGTAATCTCTGCCGCGTTTTCGTACGAGGCAGATATGCATCTGTTTGGTCTGCTGGTCACCGTTTGGCTGGTGATAAACGAGCTGATCTCCATTCTTGAGAACCTCTCGAAGATCGGAGTCCCGATGCCGAAGTTTCTCACCACCCTGATCGATCACCTCTCCGCTGCAGTAGAAAACAAAGGCAAAAACGAGCAAAAGTAAAAATAAAAATGACTTGGCGAAAGCCAAGTCATTTTTATTTTTAATCATCTTATGGGACCCACCGAGCCGTGTAAAACAAGAATGATAAACCCTGCTCTCGCAAGGCTGGTGCCATCTCGCTGACCTTGTGCTACCAGCATCCCAACCCGCTGCGCGCGGAATGCACACTAAAATCGGGAAGGGGAGGTCTGCATACCCGAAAGCTGAAGTCTGGCTCCATTTATTATCTTGTGGGTTTAATTGCTTGCTTTATCACGCACTAAGCAGGAAATAGGCCGATTAAATTAAGCCTCGGGATTACCCTCGTCGTAGTCTACCTCTGCGAAAAGCTCGTCATCGAATATATCAGCAACGCGGTCGAACTCATCGTCGTCATCAATAGTAACGAGGGACTCCTCGCCGTTTTCGTCTATCTCGCTTCTGAGAATAACGTACTCTTCCTCTTCTCCAACGGGAACGAGTGCCATATATGTTTTACCGTCAAGCTCACATGAACCGATCAGCTCAAACTGACTTTCATTTCCGTCTTCATCGGTAAGAGTAAAAAATTCGCCTTCAAAAATTTCATCTGCCATTTTTGTGCGCCTCACTTTCTTTTGAATGTTATTACACTATCATTTTATACTGTTTTTGATTATATGTCAAGACTAATTTGAAAATTTTTATACGCGAAACCGTCTGATATTAATTCTATGCCGAAATTTGAGTTTCATACGTCAAAATCGACGATGTCCGAAAGTATCATATTACTGACGTACATTCCCTCGTCGGTAAAGGCGAGTCTGCCGTCAGAGAGCACCATTTTCCCGGCGTCAACGTACCGTTTTACGCGCGGAAGATCGAAATCAAAACCGAAACGCCGCCTGAACTCATCAAGGTCTATACCGTCGCTGAGCCTTAGCCTGAGCATAACGTACTCCGCCAGCGCCTCTTTGTCTGAAATAGTCTCGCATTCGTCTATCGGCTCTATGCCGCTCATAACCGCGGAAATATATTTTTCCGCGTCGGACGGGTAGGAATACCTCTTACCATCAAAATAAGAATACGCCGCCGCGCCGATGCCGATATACTCCTCCGCGCTCCAGTATTTTAAGTTGTGGCGCGATCTTTTGCCCTCGCGTGCGTAATTGCTGATCTCATAGTGAGAATATCCGTATCCGGCGAGAAGCTCTATCGCCGAGATATACATACCGTACTCCTCGTCCTCGTCCGGGAGGACAAGGCTGTCCCGCATACGAAAAAACGGCGTTCCTTCCTCAATTTTCAGCCCGTAAAGTGATATATGCTCCGGCGAAAGCCCGGCAAGCGTGTGCAAGCTCTCGGCAAACGATTCTGCCGTCTGATTCGGGATACCGTACATCAGATCGACGTTGATATTGTCTATCCCCGCCGCGCGCGCATCGCGGTAAGCCGATAAAAACTCGTCAAACGTGTGAATACGCGAAAGCGCGCGAAGCTCGTTTGAGTGCACCGACTGAAGCCCAAAGCTGATGCGGTTTACACCCGCCTCACGCATAAGAGAAAGGTCGGAAAAGCTGACCGCGCCCGGATTTGCCTCCACCGTGAACTCCGCATCACGATCTACCGAAAACGACTCACGCAAAGCGCGGCTGATGATCGCCAATCTCTCTCCGCCGAGAACCGTCGGCGTTCCGCCGCCGATGAAAATACTGTCAACCGTATATCCGCGCGCACGCTCGGAAAGCGCCTTGATATGCTCGCAGAGAGCCGAAACGTATCTGTCCGCAACGTCTCCGCACGGAGAGAAGGAATAGAAGTCACAGTACGCACATTTGCTCTTGCAAAACGGAACGTGTATATATATTCCAAGAGGCTTTTTCATATTCATTCCAATCATAATTCTATCGCACTTTCTCTAATTACCATTTGTGATATTTACGATACTTTGGTAATCAGTTAAGCAGCCAATCTGCAATATCAACAATCCTTACGCCCTCGTACTGATACTCATCGTGTCGAGTGCGGGCAATCACCATTTTAGGATAGGCATCCTTGATTTGAAGCAATGGCGAAACCTCGCGCTCAAACGTTTTTTCATCGCTGATGTTATCCGAAATCTGTATATAGATCTTTTCGTTACGCTTGATGGCAACAAAGTCGATTTCTTTCT
>CAZGHD010000031.1:0-18641 GCA_964525525.1 uncultured Lachnospiraceae bacterium
GTCCCGCGGAAAGAGCAGGTGAACGTGATGATAAGAAAAATAACCGCTTCAACTATCATTTTTGCTCTTATCCTGACCGCAATTCTCACGCTTTCCTCTTGTTCCGCTATCGGCGGTGAGGAAGAAGTAACCCTTTACGTATATAACTGGGGAGAATACATTTCCGACGGTTCGGAGGGCTGTCTCGACTCAAACGCCGCGTTTGAAGAATGGTATTACGAGACCTACGGCGTAAAGGTAAGCGTAAACTACTCTACTTTCTCAAGTAACGAAAGTCTTTACGCAAAGATCAGTTCAGGTTCGGTAAGCTACGACGTGATCGTTCCGTCCGACTATATGATCGAGAGACTTATATCGGAAGATCTGCTCGCGCCGCTTGATTACAGCAATATCCCCAATATAACCAACATTCTGCCGGAATTTTGGGGCGAGAACTCGCTTCATTCCGATTACGACCCCGGTAACGTATATTCCGTTCCGTATATGTACGGTATGATAGGAATTATCTATAACACTACCATGGTCACGGAAGATGACCCGAACATCGGCAGTTGGGAGCTTATGTGGTCACCCGATCACTCGGGAAACATCCTGCAGTTCAACAACTCCCGCGATGCATTCGGTACGGCGCAATACTATCTTGGACTTGACGTTAACTCGGACAACGAGACCGACTGGAGAGCCGCTCTTGAAAAGCTCAAGGAGCAAAAGAAGGTAGTTCAAGGCTACGTAATGGACGAAATATATAACAAGATGGAAAACGGTTCTGCCGGAATCGCGGCGTACTACGCGGGCGATTATCTTGCTATGTATGAAAACAATTCCGACCTTGAGTTCTTCTATCCTAAGGAAGGCACCAACCTTTACGTTGACTCTATGTGTATTCCCAAAAGCTCGCAGAACAAGCTTATAGCGGAACGCTACATAGACTTTATGCTCACAGAGGAGCCGGCTGTTGCCAATGCGGAATACACCTATTACGCATCTCCAAACCGAGTAGTCGTGGAGAATGAAGAGTACATTGAATATATGGGTGAGATCAAAGACGACGCCTACGAAAAGATGTACGACACCACAAGCGTAACCACATCCACCTATAAAAATCTCAGCGCGGAAAAGCTCGTTCTGCTCAATCAGCTTTGGGAAGAACTGAAATCCGACATTGAGATAAGCGCGGGAATTTACGTAATCTGCGGAGTTATAATTTTTACTCTTATCGGATTTGCGGTATATTTCACCGTCAGAAACAAAAAGAGAAATATTTACTGATAATGTTGCCGTGGCTCGCCTATTTGGCGAGCCACGGTGTTTTTCACTGCGTTCCTATAAGTTCGGACACCGTTACGAATTGGTATCCCTCTTCTTTCAGTGCGGGAATTATGACCTCAAGCGCTTCTGCGGTATGCGACTCACCGATGACCGCATCGTGAAAAAGTATTATATCGCCGGATTCTATATTTCGCAGCACCATATTAACAATATCATCCTTTGAGGTATGCGCCCAGTCGCGGGTGTCAATGTTCCAAAGTATCACCGAGTAGTCGAGCGATGCGGCAACCGATGCTATCCCCTCGTTGCAAACGCCCTCGGGCGGACGAAACAGTTTAGGTCTGTATTCAAGATTTTCAAACAAAGCCTGCTCGGTTTTTAGGATCTCATCCTCCATTTTTTTCATATCTCCGCTCACGAGAGAAAAATGACTGAAGGTATGATTGCCGATCTCGTGTCCTTCGGACAGTTCCCTGCGTATGATGTCAGGATAAGCCTCAACGCAGGATCCGACAACGAAAAAGGTAGCAGGTACTTGGTGTTCTTTTAGAATATCAAGTATTTCCGGGGTCTTTGTCTTATGAGGGCCGTCGTCAAAAGTGATAGCTATCTTCATATCCTCGTTTTCTTTGTGAGAATATACGTTGGCTATATCCTGGCGTATGCCGACTCCAGCCGGAATGAAGCACATTATCGCCGCCATGCAAAAAGCAGTAGTTCTTTTGTGCAAATTAACAACGGATTTTTTGATGTTTTTTACGAAGGAATATTTTTTCATTTTACCAATTCTTCCAGACTTCCAAATCTGTAACCCTGTTCCTTCCAAGCTTTGATAAGGTCGCCGAGTATCTGCGCGTTTGTAGCAGATGTGGGGTGAAGAAGAATTATTTCACCGTTGTGAGTATGCTCAAGGACTTTTTCTTTTGCTTTCTCGCACGACATCTGCTTTGAATTATCCCAATCGGCGTATGCGAAGCTCCAAAAAACGGTGGTATATCCGAGTTCTTTTGCGTATTCAAGGCTCGTTTTTGTAAATTTTCCTTCAGGCGGGCGGTAAAATTTAGCCATCTCGTATCCCGTCTTTTCTTTATAAAGCTGTTCAAGACCGCGCAGTTCAGCCTCAAACGCTTCTCTCTCCCAGCCGGTCATATCCTTGTGATTCATAGTGTGATTGCACACGAGGTGCCCCTCCTGCGCCATTCTTTTTACAAGCTCGGTATTTGTTTCTATCAGATTTGACAGCACAAAGAAAGCACCCGTCACGCCTTCTTTTGCCATAACGTCAAGAATTTTTTCTATATTTCCGTTTTCGTATCCCGCGTCAAAGGTAAGATATATAACCTTTTCCTCCGAGGTGTCTCCGTGGTTTTTGTCAATATATACACCTCCGTAGTCTTCCACAAAAGATAAATCAGACGAAAACTGCGGCTGCTTGTGTTCTTTGTTGTTCTTACAGTACCAATTTATAGCTTTTTCCCCTGCGTTATTTTGAGCAAAGGACATTATAGACAACGTCAAAACCGCCAAGAACACGGCAGAAACGGTTCCGATAACTCTTTTTCTGTTCATTTTTATTCTCCTTTATATCTCAGTACGATATAGTTATTTGCACCATTATAAAAAATAATCTTTGAATTTTTT
Organism: uncultured Lachnospiraceae bacterium; assembly: GCA_964525525.1. Classification (GTDB taxonomy): domain Bacteria; phylum Bacillota; class Clostridia; order Oscillospirales; family CAG-272; genus RGIG2161. Next base: position 2,911 of record CAZGHD010000031.1, read on the forward strand.
GGTGAAATGAATTTTTATAGAATATTTATGCATATTATACGGTTTTTATACACAATTAATCGCATAAATATTCGCTTTTGTGTAAATTGCCTATTGCATTTTTTGAGTTTTGGTATTATAATTTATAGTAATATAAATAATTCTGCTCACACGAGCCCAAAATAAGGAGTTTCAAAATGAAAAAAGACATCAAAAAGATCGTACTTGCATATTCCGGAGGACTTGATACTTCAATCATCATTCCGTGGCTTAAAGACAACTATCCCGGCTGTGAAGTAATCGCTGTCTGCGGTGACGTTGGTCAGGGTAAAGAAACCGACGGTCTCGAAGAAAAGGCTATCAAGACCGGCGCGTCCAAGCTCTACATTGAAGACCTTCGCAAAGAGTTCATCGAGGACTACATCTACCCCACCCTCAAGGCCGGCGCAAAATATGAGAACAGCTACCTTCTCGGTACCTCTTTTGCTCGTCCCATCATCGCAAAGAGAATAGTTGAGATTGCAAAAGCTGAAGGCGCTGACGCTATCGCTCACGGCTGTACCGGTAAGGGTAACGACCAGGTTCGTTTCGAACTTACCATCAAGGCTTTCGCTCCCGAGATGGAGATCATCGCTCCCTGGCGTATCTGGGATATTAAATCCCGTGACGAAGAGATAGACTACGCTATCGAAAAGAACGTTCCGATCGCACTCACCCGTGAGACCAACTACTCCAAGGACAAAAACATTTGGCACCTTTCTCACGAGGGTCTCGATCTTGAGAATCCCGCAAACGAGCCCGATTACGACAAGATCCTTGAGCTCGGCGTTTCTCCCGAGAAAGCTCCCGATAAGGCAACCTACGTTACCATCGGTTTTGAGGCGGGCGTTCCCGTATCTCTTGACGGCAAGAAGATGGGCGCAGTTGAACTCGTTTCCGAGCTTAACCGTCTCGGCGGCGAAAACGGTATCGGTATCATCGACATCGTTGAGAACCGTCTGGTCGGCATGAAGAGCCGCGGCGTATACGAGACCCCCGGCGGAACCATTCTTTACGCAGCTCACGAGGCGCTTGAAAACCTCACTCTCGACCGCGACACCATGCACACCAAACAGATGCTCGCAGGTAAATTCGCTGACCTCGTTTACTTCGGTCAGTGGTTCACTCCTTGCAGAGAGGCTCTCTCCGCATTCGTTGACAAGACTCAGGAAACCGTTACCGGTGACGTTAAGCTCAAGCTCTACAAGGGTAACGTTATCACCGCATCCGTAACTTCTCCGTATTCTCTGTACGACGAAGAAGTAGCTACATTTGACGAGGATGAAGTTTACAACCAGGCTGACGCTGACGGTTTCATCAACCTCTTCGGTCTCCCGATAAAGATCAAGGCTACTCTTGACGCACGCAGAGAAAACAACAAATAATAAAGGCAGGACAACCTAATGAAAATGTGGGACGGGCGCTTCAGTAAAGCGCTGAACAACCGCGTAAACGCTTTTAACTCGTCAGTATCTTTTGACTCAAGAATGTACACAGAGGACATCGCAGGCTCAATAGCTCACGCGACCATGCTCGGCAAATGCGGCATCATTGATGCAGAAGAGTCAAAAAAGATTATTGCCGAATTAAAAAACATAAAAAACGATATAGACAGCGGGGCGCTCCCGATAGATCCCGAAGCCGAGGACATTCATATGTTCGTCGAAAGCGTGCTTACCGAGCGCATAGGTGATGCAGGCAAACGCCTGCACACCGCGCGCAGCCGTAACGATCAGGTCGCGCTTGACGTTCGTATGTACTGTAAAAAAGAGATACTTGAAATAAAGGCTCTGGTAATTGAACTGCTCGAGATCATAGAAAAGACCGCCGCAGAAAACAAGGACGCGATAATGCCGGGGTATACGCATCTGCAGAGAGCACAGCCTCTCACCTTCGCGCACTACATTCTTGCATACGCGCAGATGCTTATGCGTGACGCATCACGCCTTGACGACGTTTATAAGCGTACTGACGTAATGCCGCTCGGTTCAGGCGCGCTCGCTTCCACAACCTATCCCATAGACCGTCACTTCGTTGCAGAGCAGCTCGGCTTTGCCGCAGTGACAGAAAACAGTATCGACGGAGTTTCAGACCGCGATTTCGCGCTTGAATTTTCATCGGCACTTTCAATACTTATGATGCACCTCTCGCGTTTTTCCGAGGAGATAATTCTCTGGTGCTCGTCTGAATTTTCCTTTATCGAGCTTGACGACGCGTATTCTACCGGCTCGTCTATTATGCCGCAGAAGAAAAACCCGGACGTTGCCGAGCTTGTACGCGGAAAAACAGGCCGCGTTTACGGAAATATGACCGCGCTCTTCACTGTTATGAAGTCCCTGCCCCTTGCATATAACAAGGATATGCAGGAGGACAAAGAAGCTCTGTTTGACTCGATAGACAACGTAAAGCTTTGTCTTGAGGTGTTTGGAGCTATGTTCGCAACCATAACCGTGAGAAAAGACAAGATGCGTGCGGCGGCGTCAGGCGGATTTATAAACGCTACCGACTGTGCCGACTACCTCGTCCGTCAGGGACTTCCCTTCCGCGACGCGTACAAGGTCACCGGTCGTCTCGTTGCTTACTGTATTGAAAAAACAAAGACCTTTGAAACACTTTCGCTTGAAGAATACCGTTCTTTCTGTGATAAGTTTGACGAAAAGGTTTACGACGCAGTAAATCTTGAGAACTGTGTCGCTGACAGAAAGGTTTACGGCGGTCCCGCTATTCCCTCTGTTGAACATCAAATATCAATCGTTAAAGAATTCGTATCAGCAAATAAATCCAAATCGGAGGAAATCAAATGAACAAGATAAAAGCAGGAATAATCGGCGCAACGGGTTACGCAGGAGTAGAACTTCTCAGGCTTCTTCTTTCTCACCCGAACGTTGAAGTGATCGGACTTTCCTCCGTGTCCTTTGAAGGACAGAACATAGACAGTATATACCCCAATCTTCATTCATTCTGCGGCGACGTGCTCACCTCTCCCGAGGCGTTCGTTCCAAAGTGCGACGTAGTGTTTGCATCTCTGCCGCACGGTCTCTCCGAGCCGCTCGCAAAGCAATGTCTTGATGCAGGCGCGGTATTTATAGACCTCGGCGCAGACTTCCGTCTGCACGATCCCGCAGAATACGAAGAATGGTACAAGAAGGTTTATACCGATCTCCCTCTCCACGATAAGGCTGTTTACTCGATCCCTGAGCTTCACCGCGACGAGATCGGTCAGACCCCCATCATCGGTAACCCGGGATGCTATCCCACGTCTATCGCTATCGGCCTTATGCCGGCTATAAAAAACAAGCTGATAGACACAACTCATATAGTTATCGACTCAAAATCGGGTGTAACCGGCGCAGGACGTGCGCTCAAGCAGAACACCCATTATCCCGAGACCAACGAAGCGTTCTCCGCTTACGCAGCGGGAAATCACCGTCACACCCCCGAGATCGAGCAGACGCTTTCAGAGATCGCCGGCTCGCACGTTTCGGTAACCTTCGTTCCTCACCTTCTTCCGGTAAACCGCGGTATTGAATCTTCGATATACTGCAAACTCACGCCCGGCGTAGATTTTGCCGAGATCAGAGCCGCATACGAGAGCGCATACGCTGACGAGAGATTCGTCCGCGTGCTTCCCGACGGAGAATACGCAAACATCAGAAACGTACGTTTTTCAAACTTCTGCGACGTTTCTCTCCACCCCGATATGAGAACCGGAACTCTTATCATTTCGTCGGTTATCGACAATATGGTAAAGGGCGCGGCGGGACAGGCTATTCAGAACATGAACATACGCTTCGGATTTGACGAGGCTACCGCTCTTCTCTCTCCTCCCCCGGCATTTTAATTACGAAAGGCAGACAATATAAATGGATCTTACCACAGTAAATATTATTGAGACAGACGGCGGCGTTACCGCGCCTCTCGGCTTTAAAGCCTCCGGAGTTCATTGCGGTCTCCGTAAGAATAAATCAAAACGCGATCTCGCTATGGTATACGCAGAGTGTGACTGCTCTGTTGCGGGTGTTTTCACCACTAACAAGGTGTTCGCAGCTCCTGTCGGAGTCACCCGTGAGCATATCAAAAACGGACACGCACGTGCAATTATCTGTAACAGCGGAAACGCAAACACCTGTAATTCCGACGGTTACGATAAAGCAAACGCAACCTGCCGCGCCGTTGCAGACGCTCTCGGAATATCAGAGGACGACGTTATAGTCGCATCTACCGGCGTTATCGGTGTTCCGCTCCCGCTCGAGCCTATTCTTTCGGGAATTCCGGAACTTGCAAAATCTCTTGAGCGTTCTATTTCTGCCGCAGAAAATGCAGCAACCGCTATCATGACCACCGACACCAAAAAGAAAGAATTTGCCATCAGCTATAATTACGGCGGAAACGTAATCCGTCTCGGCGGTATGTGTAAAGGCTCCGGCATGATCGAACCCAATATGGCAACTATGCTCGGATTTATAACGACCGACGCCGCTATCGAGCCCGAGCTCCTTCAGTGCGCGCTGTCCGGCGTTATTGCAGACACTTTCAACATGATAAGCGTTGACGGAGACACAAGTACCAACGATATGGTTACCGTACTTGCGTCAGGTAAATCGAATATGCCCGCCATCACTGAAGAGGACGGAGCTTACGAAGCGTTTGAATCCGCTCTCCGTTACCTCTGCACCAAGATGTGTACGGCTATCGCGTCCGACGGTGAGGGCGCAACCAAGCTTCTCACCTGCGACGTTCGCAACTTCAACGATCTCGCAAGTGCTAAAAAGCTTGCAAAATCAGTTATCAATTCCTCTCTCGTAAAAACCGCTATGTTCGGTGCTGACGCTAACTGGGGACGTATTCTCTGCGCTCTCGGTTACGCCGGAGTAGAGATAGACACGGACAAGATCGACGTAAGATTCATATCCCGCGCCGGTAATATTCTCGTTTGCGAGAACGGACGCGGTCATGAATTTGACGAGGACGAGGCAAAGAAGATACTTTCCGAGTCCAAGATAACCATTGACGTAGATATGAAGCTGGGCGACGTAAACGCGCGTGCGTGGGGTTGCGATCTCAGTTACGAATACGTCCGCATAAACGGCGATTACAGAAGCTGATCTCAATCGGAGGAATTAAAATGTTTATATCCAATGCTGAAAAAGCAAAAGTTTTAACCCAAGCACTCCCCTACATACAGAAATATTCCGGAAAGACCATCGTTGTAAAATACGGCGGTGCAGCTATGATAAACGAGGGACTTCGCGAGGCTGTAATCAGTGACCTTGTTCTGCTCTCTTTGGTAGGGATCAACGTTGTGCTCGTTCACGGCGGCGGTCCCGAGATTTCAGAAATGCTCAAGAAAATCGGCCACGAGTCTAAATTTATCAACGGTCTCAGATACACCGACGACGAAACGATAAACATCGTGCAGATGGTTCTCGCTGGTAAAGCAAACAAAGACCTCGTAAATCTCATTGAGCGCATCGGCGGTCGCGCTGTCGGCGTTTGCGGTATTGACGGCGGTCTCATCAAAGCAAAGAAATTCGAGGACGGAGAAAACGACTACGGCTACGTCGGAGAGATCACCGACATCGACATTTCCATCCTTACCGACAACATAGAAAAAGGTTATATCCCGGTAGTTTCTACCGTAGCCGGCGGCGTTGATGACAATCCCGTATACAACATAAACGCTGATACTGCGGCTGCTAAAATTGCCGTTGCTCTCGGCGCACAGAACCTTATTCTCCTTACCGACACCCGCGGAGTAATGCGTGATTTCCACGACGAGGATACCCTTATCCCCATCATTCACTTAAATGAGATCGATCCTCTCATTGAAGAAGGCGTTATCAGCGGCGGTATGATCCCCAAGGTAAGATGCTGTGAGAGCGCAGTACGCGGAGGTATTTCCAAGACCTGCGTTATCGACGGAAGAATAATGCACTCCATCCTTATCGAGATGCTTTCCGACGAGGGTATCGGAACCATGTTTATTGAATAATTGCGAGGTACAATAATGAACGCCGATAAAACAATGACTACCGATGCAAATTATATAATGCACACCTACGGCAGACTGCCGATAGTTCCCTCTCACGGTAAAAACGCAACACTTTTCGATGTTGACGGAAAGAAATACATCGACTTCACCAGCGGTATCGGTGTTAACTCTCTCGGTTTTGCTGACCGTGGCTGGTGCGATGCGGTAAAAAATCAGATAGAAAAGTTTGCTCACGTTTCAAACTATTACTACTGCGAGACCGCTTCCGCGCTCGCAGAACAGCTCGTCCCGCTCACCGGTCTTAAAAAGGTATTCTTCTGTAATTCCGGTGCCGAGGCTAACGAGGGCGCGATAAAGCTGGCAAGAAAATACAGCTTTGATAAATACGGTAAAGGAAGATTTAACGTTATCTCCCTTGTAAATTCATTCCACGGACGTACCGTGACCACCCTATCCGCAACAGGTCAGGATAAGTTCCATAACTACTTCTTCCCATTCACCGAAGGATTTATGTTTGCCCCGGCAAACGATATAAAAACCTTCAAGGATATTCTTGACGACACCGTATGCGCGGTAATAGTTGAGCCTATTCAGGGTGAGGGCGGTGTTAACGTTATCGACACCGAATACATAAAAGAAATCAGAGAAATCTGTAATGAGCTTGATATGCTTCTCATTTTTGACGAAGTGCAGACAGGCGTTTGCCGCACAGGTAAATTCCTTGCAAGCGAGTATTTCGGCGTAACGCCTGACATCGTTACTTTAGCAAAGGGACTCGGCGGAGGGCTTCCTATCGGCGCGTTCGTTGCGGGTGAGAAGTGTGCCGACGTGCTGAATCCCGGTGACCACGGTTCCACGTTCGGTGCGAATCCCGTTTCCTGCGCGGCGGCGTGCGAGGTCATCTCAAGACTTGCAAACGAAGAAGCTATGAACGATATTATCGCGGCAGGCGAACGAATCACAAGCACGATAAAATCATGGGATCTTCCCTGCGTTAAAGAAATCCGTGGACGCGGACTTATGATAGGAATCCAGGTCGAGGGCGATCCCAAGCAGTACCTCACCGAAGCCTCTAAAAACGGTCTTTTGATACTTACTGCGGGAAAAGACGTTGTCCGTCTTCTTCCTCCGCTTACAATTACGCAGTCCGAGATAGACGAGGGACTTGCTATTCTCAAAAATATTCTCTCAAAAGGAGCTTAAAACAGTGAAAAAAGATCTTCTTAAAATGTCAGATCTCTCCCGTGAGGAGATAGAATCTATACTTGATCTCGCCGCACAGCTCAAATACGAACGTAAAAACGGTATCGAACACAAGATCCTTGCCGGAAAAACTCTCGGTATGATCTTCCAGAAAGCATCTACCCGTACCCGTGTTTCCTTTGAGACCGGTATATACCAGCTCGGCGGCCAGGGTATGTTCCTGTCCTCCCGCGATCTTCAGATAGGCCGCGGCGAGCCGATTGAGGACACCGCTCGTGTTCTCTCCCGTTATCTTGACGGTATTATGATCCGTACCTTTGAACAGGAAGAGGTCGAAACTCTTGCTAAATACTCAAGCGTGCCGATAATAAACGGTCTTACCGACTATGCCCACCCCTGCCAGATACTTGCCGATCTTCTCACCATTCGTGAGTTCAAGGGTAAACTCGAGGGACTTAAAGCGTGCTACATTGGCGACGGAAACAACATGGCAAACTCCTACATCGTAGGTATGCTTACCGCCGGAATGAGCATTTCTGTTGCTTGTCCTGACGGATACCATCCCGATCCTACCGTTCTTGAGTTTGCTAAGGCATACGGCGATAAGTTCTTCCTTACCGATAAGCCGATCGAAGCCGCAAAAGACGCCGACGTCGTTATGACCGACGTTTGGGCATCCATGGGTCAGGAGGGCGAGGCTGAAATCCGCCGCAAAGCGTTTGCTGGATACCAGGTCAACGCAGAGCTTATGAGCTATGCAAAGCCTGACGCTATGGTTCAGCACTGTCTGCCTGCTCACCGTGAGGAGGAGATCACCGCCGAGGTATTTGAAGCTCACGCAAATGAAATATTTGAAGAAGCTGAAAACCGCCTCCACGCACAGAAAGCCGTTATGGTCAAACTTATGGGCTGAAATTACACTGTATATAACATCAGGGCTGTCTTACATTAGTAAGACAGCCCTGATGTGTTTAAGAAAGACCGCAACAACTAATGGTTGAAAAAATTCAAAAGTAAGTTGTTTGATTGTGCTAATTGGGTATGCTATACTATAAATATCTAAAAAGTGATTTCAAGGATTGTATAATGACAGAAAAGCATATATACAGTAAAAACAGTACCTATCAAAAGTTTGAAGTACTGAAGACCAATCGCAACAAGCGTTACCGATATAATGAATTCTTGGTAGAGGGTGTAAGGAGTCTCAAGGAGGCCGTAAACAATCATTGGAAAATCAAGCATTTCCTATATAATAAGGGTTCCCTTTCCGATTGGGCGCTAGATATGATTCACTCGGTAGCGACGGAGAAAAATTACTGTCTCACCGATGAACTTTTGAGAGATCTTAGCGGAAAGAACGATCCATCTGAATTAATGGCTGTCATTGAAATGCGCGAAGATAACCTCGAGGACGTGAGCCTTTCCGAGAATCCGTTTATCGTTTTGTTTGACAGGCCTTCAAATAAGGGAAATCTCGGCACAATGATTCGATCTTGCGACGCGCTTGGTGCTGATATGCTTATTATCACCGGACATTCCGTGGATCTTTATGATCCGGACGTTGTTGTGTCTGCTATGGGATCGTTCTTCAATATGCCGGTAGTACGTGTAGCAGATAATAATCTTTTATTTAAGTTTATTGCCGGACTGAAAAAACAATATCCCAACTTTTTGACACTCGGTACAACCGCACACAAAGAACAGCCTGTATATAACGTTGATCTCTCGCATCCGCTTATGCTGATGATGGGAAATGAAACTATGGGACTTAATAAAGCATTCAAAGATTATTGTGATGTTCTGTGTACGATCCCTATGAGTCCTGATTCGTATGCATCTTCATTCAACGTAAGCTGTGCTGCCTCCATACTTATGTACGAAATAACAAGGCAGAGGTTACAGATTTAATCAATAATAAACTTCCTTACTGATCGGAGCTGTCTCACAAGGCAGCTCCTTTATATTTTTTCTGAAAAGTCAAACATTGGTTTAGTTTCAAACAACTATTTGATAATTGTTTTACGAAAATTATGTGCTATAATATAGTTACACCGGTGATAAACAATTTGGAGGTGCAACTATGCAACTTAATTTAGGAACAAAAATACGCGAGCTCCGTCACCGTGACGGACGGACGCAGGATAATCTCGCAGAAGCACTCGGCGTAACCGCACAGGCTGTATCGCGTTGGGAGTCGGGAGGCAGTTATCCCGATATGGAGAGTATGCCTGCTCTCGCAAATTATTTCGGCGTTTCTATTGACGAACTTTTCGGTTATAACAACGAGCGATCTAAAAAAATCGATGAGATAGCCAAAAAAATCGAGTATATGAATTCCCGAAACAACGGCGAAGACATCAATATTGATGAGTGTATTTCGTTTGCAAGAAATGCCTTAATTGAATTCCCCGGCAACGAAAGAATAATGTTATGTCTCGCTTCGGTATTGTATAATGCAGGATATGTCCGCTATGGAGAACATCATTTGTCGGACGACGATGGATATGACATTTTAGATGTTGAAACCCATAGAACCTACTCCGAGTGGAAAGAAGCAATATCTCTCTACGAAAAGCTGATAAAAACTATGGAAGATGGTGAGCTGCGCCATCGCGCAATCCGAGAACTTACCCAGTTGTATTTGAATACCGGAGAACACACACGAGCACTTGAGATTATTGAATCTGTCCCCAATATCTATGGTTCAAGAGATTTCCTCAAACTAAATGCAGTGGATGGAAAGAAACGTGCCGAGGCTTATGGCGAAGCATTACTGAAAACGGTTAGAGCTTGTTCCGAGCTTATGGTCGGCAGTGTAATTGTCAATGCAAAAAATATGTCTATACCGGAAAAAGTACAAAGCTTACGCGGTGCTATCGAAATCTTTAACCTCGTATGCACAGACGATAACTGTGGAATGCATCATTCATATATTGCGCGTGTCTATACACTGCTTTCCTTGTATTTGTGGTTAGACGGCAAAAAAGCAGAGGCATTTGAAGCTTTAGATAATTCTCTTGAGCAATTCAAACGCTTTGAGTATTACTGTGAAAAAGATGCCGTACATTATACAGCACCGCTTATTCGGTTGGTTTATCATGATGTTGTTGAGGCGAAAGCAAATGATGATTCACATCCTCACACGTCTCGAATAAGCCTTGCAGAAGATTGGCCATGGTGGTGTGTTCCCGAATATTCAACCGTGAAACCCGAAATACAAGCTGACCCTCGTTGGAATGAATGGGTTTCTAAATTACAGCAATAATCCTTGCCCCGCCTTGTGCGGGGCTTTTAATGTTTTATTATTCATTTTACATCTCGGTCAAGCATATATTTACCAAAAGATAATTCATTATCAAAAGATAAATCGAGGTATTATATATGAACGCTGCAAAAAACTGCACTGCCTTTATCATTCTGTCCCTTGTTTTGATACTGATCTCCGTTTTCGTGTTTTTTTCCGGCTTCGGTGTCGAGAAAAGTACCAATGCGTCAAGCACCTATGATTCCTCCGTGTCTCCGTATCCTACTGTAATAATAGATGCAGGCCACGGTGCGCCGGACGGTGGCTGTGTCGGTGCCGACGGAACACAAGAAAAAGACCTTAATCTCATAATTGCTAAAAACGTTTACGCCATTCTGCGTTCTGCTGATATTCCGTGCGTTATGACGCGCACGGAAGACGAACTGCTTTACGACAGATTTAACGATCTCGAGGATTACACCGGCAAAAAGAAGATCTACGACGTGAAAAACCGCCTCAGAATAGCGGAAAGCTACGGTTCTGCAATTCTTGTAAGCATACACATGAACGCCTTTCCCGACGGAAAATACAGCGGTCTGCAGGTGTATTATTCGGACAACAACAAGGACAGCGTTAAGCTTGCGGAACAGATTCAGAATATCGCGCGGGAATATCTTCAGAGTGATAACACGAGAAACATAAAAAGAGCCGGATCTTCTATATACCTACTTGACAGGATCCAAACTCCGGGAGTGCTCGTTGAGTGCGGATTCCTTTCAAATGCAGAAGAACTCGAACTGCTTAAAAGCGAAAAATATCAAAAGGAGCTGTCTGTCACCCTGTCGTGCGCGATAATAAATTTCTTAAACGAATACATAAATCAAGCGTGATATTGATTTTTTTGAATTTTTATAGTAATATATAGGTATAGAAAACAAAAGGAACGGTAGTTTGAAGTGAAAGGTGTAAAAACTGTATATACGTGTTCCGAATGCGGATACGAAACACCCAAATGGTTCGGTAAATGCCCGTCCTGCGGCGCGTGGAACTCCGCGGTAGAGGATGTTGTGGATAAATCCCCCGCGCCTGCCGCGGCGCAAAAAAATTCCCGCCGTTATTCGGGAATCGCAGGTCCAGAAACCAATGCTATTCAATTTGATAACCTTGAAATGCCCGAATATATGCGTATATCAACCGGAGTGGGCGAGCTTGACCGCGCGCTCGGCGGAGGACTTGTAAACGGCTCTGTCGTACTGCTCTGCGGTGAACCCGGTATTGGTAAATCCACTTTGCTCATGCAGATATGTAACGCGCTCGGTCAGGACAACAAAGTCCTTTACGTTTCGGGTGAGGAATCGCAGGGACAGCTGAAGCTTCGCGCAAAGCGACTTAAACTTTCCGGTAAAAATCTGTTTATTCTCACCGACACCAACGTTGAAAACATAACCGAGCAAATATCAAAAGTATCTCCCGACATAGTTATAATCGACTCCGTTCAGACCATGTACTCCGAGCAGGTCAATTCCACTCCCGGAAGTATCTCTCAGGTAAAAGAAACCGCTCTTGCTTTTATAAACATCGCAAAGAGTCAAGGAATCTCTTTTCTGATGGTCGGTCACGTCAACAAAGAAGGCAGTATCGCAGGCCCCAAAGTGCCTGAGCACATGGTTGACGCGGTAATGTATTTTGAGGGTGAGCGCAGACAGTCCTACCGTATCATAAGAGCAGTAAAAAACCGTTTCGGCTCGACAAACGAGATAGGCGTATTTGAAATGAACGAAAGCGGCCTTACCGAGGTTGAAAATCCGTCGGAGATGCTGCTCTCGGGCAGACCTACCGGAGTTTCCGGTAACTGCACCGTCTGCGTAATGGAAGGCTCCCGCCCTCTTATCGCAGAGATACAGGCTCTCGTAACGCCGACGCCTTTCCCCGCTCCCCGCAGAACCTCCACCGGACTTGACTACAACAGAATGTGCCTTATCCTCGCGGTTCTTGAAAAGCGTTTGGGCTTGCGCTTTTCGGCAAGTGACGCATATATAAACGTAATCGGAGGACTGCATATAGACGAGCCCGCAGCGGATCTTGCGACCGCGCTCGCACTCGTTTCAAGCGCAAAAGATATTGCTGTGCCTCACAATGTGCTAGCTATCGGAGAAATCGGTCTTGCAGGTGAGTGCCGAGCGGTCTCATTCACAGAACAGAGAGTACGCGAGGCGGCGCGTCTCGGTTTTGAAAAGGTAATCGTTCCAGAGCGTAATGCGGAAAAGATAAAAAATCTCGTCCCGAACGTCAAAATAATTTCGGCAAAGAGCGTTTTTGAAGCCGCGCAGATATTAAACGATAAATAACGCAGAACGGTAAACAAAAAAATCACCGAGGAGATGACTTATGGAAAACATTTGGACTGAAATGTATGAAGCCGCAAAATCCGTATTGAACGAGCGTAGAATTTCGGAATACGTTACCTGCGGAGAAGTGTCCGCCGCGGTTCTTTCCAAATCAGGAAAAATATATACGGGTGTTTGTATCGATACTTGTTCAACACTTGGTATTTGTGCAGAAAGAAACGCTATTTTTAATATGATTACCAACGGTGAGCATGAAATAGACAAGGTTCTTTGCATTTTGCCGGACGGCTCAAACGGAGCGCCCTGCGGAGCCTGCCGAGAACTTATGGTACAGCTTATGGCAGGTAAATACCATGACGTTGAAATAATGCTTGATTATTCAACGGGACGTACCGTAAAACTCGGTGAGATCACTCCCGAATGGTGGATCAAATAAACCACATCCCATAAAAAATGAATCCCGACAGACCTTGAAAAAATCTGTCGGGATATTTTAATTTTTATTAAAATCGGATTTTCTGCTTTTTAAAAGAAACTTGTAATAAATATTTCAAGGCCGATAAATATAAGTATCGCGCCGCCGAGGATTCCGGCTTTTCCCGCGAGTTTTGTTCCTGCTTTTTTACCTATCTCAATTCCGGAAAAACATATCACAAACGTGACCGCACCGATAAGCAGACAGGCTATCAGAGCCTCAAAGAGAGTATGCTCGGAAATAGTGAATCCTACAGAAAGCGCGTCAATCGACGTTGCGACTCCTTGAACCAGCAAGGCGGTAAGACCTACGGGAGCTTTACTCTCTTCAGACTCATCGTTTTTCAGCGCATCCCACACCATTTTACTGCCTATGTAGCAAAGAAGGATAAGCGCGATCCACGGTATAAATTTTTCAAACGCTTTAAAGCACTGCGCTATACTGCATACGCATATCCAGCCGAGCATCGGCATCAAGAACTGAAACGCCGAAAAAACTCCCGCAACACCGCATACTCTGCTTTTTTTCATTTTCGGCTCGTTAAGTCCGTTGGCAAGGGAGACAGAAAAAGCATCCATTGCAAGCCCGACTCCGAGCATGATACTGTTAAAAAAGAAAGAAAAATCTAAATTCATCATTTCCTCCGAAAACAATACTAAGACAAACGCGTATAGTTTATCACATTTTATCGGTTTTGTCAACTTCTGCGCAGTTAATTGACATCATACCTTCAAATAGTTTTATAAGCATTGACAAAGCGTTAAAAAAATGCTACAATTTATTGTATATTGCTGTTTATATAACTATTGGAGATTAATATGATTTGCAAAACAATTTTAGACGCAATGGGTAATACTCCCATCATCAGACTCAACCACATGACTTCCCCCGATGATGCGGAAATACTCGTTAAATTTGAAGGACTTAACGTAGGCGGTTCCATAAAGACCCGAACTGCTTTTAATATGATTCTTGAAGCTGAAAAGCAAGGACTAATAACAAAAGACACCATCATTGTTGAACCCACAAGCGGTAACCAAGGAATAGGTCTTGCTCTTGTCGGCGCAGTAAGGGGATATAAAGTCAAGATAATCATGCCTGACTCCGTAAGTATAGAGCGCAAAAAACTGGTTGAACACTACGGCGCAGAGGTAATTCTTGTTCACGATGACGGAAACATAGGTCTTTGCATTGAAGAATGTCTTGCGCTTGCGCTCAGAATTAAGGAAGAAGACCCGCGTGTGTTCGTTCCCCAACAGTTTGAAAATCCCGCAAACCCCGCTATCCAGCGTTCGGCAACCGCGAGAGAAATAATCGAGCAGGTGAACGGTCCGATCCACGGATTTTGCTCGGGTATCGGCACGGGTGGCACTATCACCGGCATCGGTGAGGTATTAAAAGAACGTAACCCGGACATCACTATATGGGCGGTAGAGCCGCAGAACGCCGCTATACTGTCAGGCGGTTCGATCGGCACTCACGTTCAGATGGGGATCGGAGACGGCGTTATTCCCGTTATACTTAATCAGGAGATCTATGATGACGTTTGCATCATAAAAGACGAGGAAGCGATACAGGCATCAAAAGATCTCGCTTCAAAAGAAGGCATAATGTGCGGAATCAGCAGTGGTACAAACGTTGCCGCCGCGCTCAGACTTGCTAAAAAACTCGGTAAGGGCAAGACTGTCGTCACTGTTCTTCCCGATACCGCAGAAAGATATTTCTCCACCCCGCTTTTTGAGTAATCAAAAAATCAAACCGTAAGGAGGTCGCACGGATGGACCGTTTTGAATTAGTATCCGACTATAAGCCTACCGGCGACCAGCCCGAGGCGATAGAAAAGCTCACCCGAGGTATTGAATGCGGCATAAAAGGTCAGACCCTGCTTGGCGTTACAGGCTCGGGTAAGACGTTTACTATGGCAAACGTAATAGCAAACGTCAACCGCCCTACCCTCGTTTTCGCACACAATAAGACTCTCGCCGCACAGCTTTGCAGTGAGTTCAGAGCGTTTTTCCCCAACAACGCGGTAGAATATTTCGTCTCCTACTATGATTATTATCAGCCCGAGGCATATATTCCCGGCAAGGATATGTATATCGAGAAAGACGCGCTTATAAACGACGAGATAGACCGACTACGTCACAGCGCAACCTCTGCGCTTTTCGAGCGACGCGACGTTATTATCGTTGCCAGCGTATCCTGTATTTACAGCTTGGGTGACCCTATTGAATACAAAAATCTCGTTCTCGGTATACGCCCGGGAATGACGATGGACAGAAATGAATTTATAGAGCGTTTGGTCGCAATAAGCTACGAGCGAAACGACATAAACTTCGTGCGTGACAAATTCCGCGTTCGGGGAGCTATAGTTGACGTGCTTCCCGCATGCTCCGGCGAGCGCGCGATCAGGGTTGAATTTTTCGGTGACGAGATAGACAGGATATCCGA
>CAZGHD010000032.1:0-18373 GCA_964525525.1 uncultured Lachnospiraceae bacterium
AAGAACTCACCTTGGGTGAGTTCAGGGTTCAGAGCCCCGTAATCCGCTCCAAAAGAAAAAAGCCGAGCGAAGCTCGGTTTTTTCTTTTGCGTGATGGTGTGGGTGAGAAGCCGCCAAAAAAGTTGAGCGAAGCGCAACTTTCAAGAACTCACCTTGGGTGAGTTCAGGGTTCAGAGCCCCGTAATCCGCTCCAAAAGAAAAAAGCCGAGCGAAGCTCGGTTTTTTCTTTTGCGTGATGGTGTGGGTGAGAAGCCGCCAAAAAAGTTGAGCGAAGCGCAACTTTCAAGAACTCACCTTGGGTGAGTTCAGGGTTCAGAGCCCCGTAATCCGCTCCAAAAGGAAAAAGCCGAGCGAAGCTCGGTTTTTTCTTTTGCGTGATGGTATGGGCGGGGACCCGGAAGTAAGTACGTTTATCTCTAACTTTTGGTAGTGATATTTTGTTGAAAGAACAAATTCCAACCAAACGGAGAATTTTGGTGCATCAAATCTCCAAATGATATCTTTATTTTTAAAGTTTTTTGACTTATAATATAGTTACAAAATCGATTTTGAATTTAATTTTAGGAGATTGCTATGTCTATAGGTGAAAATATTGCTCGTTTAAGAAAAGAAAAAGGCTGGACGCAAGCGGAATTTGGTGAAATGCTCGGCGTATCTAATCAGGCGGTTTCCAAGTGGGAATCAGAAATGAGTATGCCGGATGTTATGAGCCTTCCTCAAATTTCTAAAATGTTTGGCGTTTCTATCGAATCTTTATACAAAGAGACGGATGATGAAGAGACTATAATTGATAATCCGCAAAATCCTATTTCATCTAATGAAGATAATCGCGTTTTAGTTATTTTGGACGAACACAATGATTCTGTAGTAAAAACGAGGGTTTCTGTAAAAGCCGTACTATCATTATTAGCGAACGAAGATGTGATAAACGATAATGACTTGAATGATGAGGAGATTACTTTGATTAGAGACGTTATTCGTTCAAAAGGAATGATAGTCGAAAATAGCAAAGGAGATCATAAAACGAGAATAACTATTGAAGATTATGAAACTTAAGTATTTTAGAAATCGTATTTTGGAAAAAGAGGAAGAGCTTGGCAAAGGATGGATCAGCAGAGTTTGTTATGAAAACTTTCACGTTGTAAATATTGATTTATCGGATATTGCAGATTCTCACGAAAAAATTATGGAAATTTTTTCAAATTCTTTTTTAAAACTGATAATCAGTGATGCTCCGTTTTTGCATACGGTTTACGATATTATGGATCAATATAAAGGTATGAAGATAGTGGAATTTCAGTCGGGCGAGGTTCAAGTTGTTATTGAATGGTAACCTGCTGTTACTCCAAAAGAAAAAGCCGAGCGCAGCTCGGTTTTTTTTCTTTTGCAAATACCGTTACCAGAAACTACATTTGAAATCTACCGAGTGGCATGTTATAATATACACGAATGATAATGTATTGTCCGGCGCCGGTTATGTTATCGTTTCAGCTTAAGATATGGAGGTACAACAGATGAAAAAACTGTTTGTTTTTATATTAAGTGTTGTAATGATCGCTACTGTGCTTGTGATGAGCATATCGGCTGCTACATCCCACACGGTCGTACCCGGTGACACGATGTGGAAAATCGCAGTAAAATATCAAATGGGTGTAAGCGAAATTAAAGAAGCAAATCCGCAGATAGCTAACCCCAATTTGATCTATCCGGGACAGGTATTGAACATTCCCACGACAGACTCGTCGGTTTTGAATTATGAAAAAGAAGTTATCCGTCTTGTTAATGAAATAAGAGTTAAAAACGGATTAAAAGAACTTACATATAACTGGGAGCTTAGCCGCGTTGCACGCTACAAATCTCAGGATATGAAGGACAACAGATATTTTTCTCACACGAGTCCCGTGTACGGGTCGCCGTTTCGGATGATAAAGAACTTCGGAATCACATACAGAAGCGCAGGTGAGAACATTGCAAGAGGTCAGAGAAGCCCGCAGGCTGTAGTAGATGCGTGGATGAATTCCTCGGGACACCGTGCAAACATTTTGAATTCTTCTTTCACGCAGATCGGTGTGGGATACGTAGCAGACGGAAATTATTGGACCCAGATGTTTATCGGCAAGTAAAAACGAATATAAATCAAAAGGCAGGTTTTGAAAGAAACCTGTCTTTTTTGTGGTTTAATTTCCCTTGCTTTAGTATCGCTGTTATGCTATAATATAGAAAATAATATTTTAAGGATCGGTAGGGAAATGGACAAGAAATCAATAAAGTTACTTATGGTTGGCAACAGTCTCAGCCGAGATGCGGCGACACATCTGCGCGGACTTTTGCTTGAGGCAGGGTATGACGATGCGGTCGTTGCGTATATCGCGGTCGGCGGATGCTCTCTTGAGGGGCATTACAGAAAGGCTGTAAACAACGAGTCGGATTACGGATATATGAAAAATTCAAGCGGTGAGTGGGTGCCGGAAAATCAGACGCTTGAGTACGCACTTGCAGATGAAGACTGGGACGTTATCACTCTCCAGCAGTCAACCAATAAATCCGGCGAGCCGGAAAGTTTTGAAGTTTTGCGTCCGCTTGCCGAATACATAAGAAGCCACTCGACAAATAAGGATATGAAGCTCTATTGGTATATGACCTGGGCTTTCGGTCGTTACTGTAAGCGCGCTTCATTTGAAGAAAAATACGGCAAAGATTCGATAAAAATGTACAACGCGATATTGGAAACCGTTAAGAACGTGGTAATGCAGGAACCTAATATCGACGGTATTATTCCCGCAGGTACGGCGTTTCAAAACGTTTATACCTCGTATATCCGCGATATTCACGAGGACGGAGTTCACGCAAGCCTTTTCCTCGGACGTTATCTTGCCGCTATGGTGTTTGCCTGCTATGTTTCCGGAGTTTCCGCACAGAAGCTCGGACATAACTACACTCCCGAATTTTGTATGTTTGACCGCATTGACGCACTTCGTGAGGCGGCTGACGCGGCGATCGCACATCCGTTTGAGATAACCCCCTCGAGCCTTACCTATAAAAAGTCGCTCAAGGTGCTTGCTATCGGTAACGGTCAGACCGAGGACTCGGTTACTTATCTTTGGGAGCTTCTTGACGGTGCTGGTATTGACACGGTTGTCGGCTGTATGTCGATTGACGGTGCGAATCTCGACAAGCACTGGGAGCTTGCAAACAGCGGAGAAGCTGAATATACTTACCGCAAGAAGAGTTCTGCGGGTGAGTGGGTAACTGCACTCTCTGATCTTAAAAACGGCATCAGAGACGAAAAATGGGACGCTATCGTGTTTAGCCAGGAGCTGTTTGACTTTGCGTTTACCGAAACATACGGTCATCTCGGAGATCTGCTTGCTTTCGCTAAAGACAACGCGACAAACGAAAAAGTGAAATTCCTTTGGAATCTGCCGTGGACCTGTCAGGGGGATACTGACGACGAGCGTTTTGAAAGATTTGACAGAGATTGTGAAAAGATGTACGAAGCTCTTCTTAACGTCTGCAAGAATTTCATTCTTCCCGATAAGAGATTTTGCGGAATAATCCCCACAGGCACGGTTATTCAGAATATGAAAACTTCTTTTCTCGGAGACACACTTACCCGTGACGGAGTTCATCTTACTTTAGATCTCGGACGCTATGCGGCGTCTCTTGCGTGGGCGGCGTATCTTTCAGGAATACCGTCCAAGCTCATAACTTACATTCCCGACGAATACGCAGAGACCATCAAGATACACAGGGCTATAATGAACGACGGATGCTATTACGCGCTCCGCCAGCCGTATCTGTTCAGAGCCTCCAAGTACGTTGAAATCGCCGAGCTCGGACTTGATACCGACTATACAAAGGGATAAATAATAAATAACACCGCCAATGGCGGTGTTATTACGTTTATAACGATTACTGAAGAATATTAGTCGTGATATAATCCACGCCCCACTCGGTGAGCTGTTCGGCTCTTTCGGGATTGTCTACCGTCCAGCAGTTAAGTATGATACCCTCTGCGTGGATACGGTCGACTATTTCTTTGGTGAGCGGATTGTGATTGAGATCAAGGTCGATACCGTACGGTTTGACCTTTTCTATGATCTCGTCGGTTATTTCGCCGGAATAGAGGAACTGGAGATTTGCTTCTTTTGAAAGCTCACGCAGTAAAACGAGATTTTCAAATTTGAAGGAGATGAATATTATCTTGTCAAGTGACGTGTTGTCAAGGCAGATCTTAAATATTTCTGCGATCTCCTCGCGTGTGAATTCGCTTTTGAGTTCAAGAACGCAGACCTTTTCATATCTGTCGCAAATTTTAACGTATTCTTCAAGAGAGGGAAGACGGAGATGGGGCTTTGCAATATCGTCCTTATCAAAAAGCTGTACCTCGCGGAGTACGTCAAATGTGTTTTCCTCTACCGGAATATCGGTGGGAGAAACTCTGCCTGTTCTGCCGTCGTGGATAACTATGAATTTACCGTCAGCGGTTCTGTGAATATCGGTCTCGATACCGAAATAATCACGGTTGCCGGCGGCAATAAAAGCCGCGCAGGAATTTTCGCGCTCAAGTCCGGAAAGACCTTTGTGCGCTACCATTTTAGTGTTGCGTCTGTTTATTTTGATGGTGTCCATATATAGCCTCCCAAAATTTAGTTCTCTTTTTTTACGGGATTGTCCTCAAATCCGTTAAATCCGAAACGGATGATAGATACGATTACCGACAGCATGCTTACCACCTCGGTGATAATGCCTCCGATAGCAAAGCTCATTATATTATTGAACAGCCAAAGCGGAGATACGATGCAGAACTGAAGGATTCTTATCATCTTGCCTTTTCTCGTCCACAGTGAGGCGGTACCGACAAATTGAGCGCAGACGGTTACGATAGAGAGGTAATTTTCGTATGAAAAAATGCCTATTGCGAGTATTGCTACTTCGATCGCGACAAAGACATACCACTTATTGCACTTTTCTCCTGCGGTGAGAATGAGTCCTCTGAGCATACCTATAAGATTCAACAGCGCAGCGGTTACGGCGCCTAACATAAAAAAGCTGACTGCAAACAGTACACCGCCAATAGCCTGCATAAAGAAGAGCAGCTTTGTATTTTTTGCCTGAAAAGAAAGGATTATTATTGCCGCGGCAACGAGTCCGATTATCTGTCCTATAGTTTCCATATTGACCTCATTTGTTTTTTAATTTACAATGGATATTATAACAAAATCCCGCAATATTTGTCAATAGACGGTTTTATATATTTATCCTTTTGATAAAAAGCGTTTTTGTTTATTTCATCAACTTGACAGTTGATTTTATTATTTATATAATTATCGTGTAAGATTTTCCTGTTTTTCGCGAATTAATATATGAATCTCTGAATCGGGAGGTGACGGAATGCGGGACGACGAGATTATAGAAAAACTGAAAAACGATCCTGACGTCGGGATGCGAAAGCTGATAGATCTGTACTCGGGCCTCGTTTATTCCGTGGTCAAGGGCGTGCTTTTCGATACGGTGTTCTGCGAATCGGATATTGAAAACTGCGCGGCGGACGTGTTCAGCGATTTTTATTTGGGGCTCGGCAGGTACGATCCCGCGCAGAGCAGTGTCAAATCATTTTTGTGCGTAATTGCAAAACGCCGAGCTGTAGATTATCTGCGCAGCTATGGAAAACTCCGTACAAGCATTCCGCTTGAGCAGGCGAATTCCGAGCTTGATTTTTCCTTCGACGAGGAGATAGACCGCGAGGAACTTGTTCGTGAAATAAAAAATCTCGGTACTCCCGACAGCGAGATAATCATACGCAAGTTTTATTTATCACAGCCGTCAAAGGAGATTGCGAAAAAGCTTGGAATGACGGTATCTGCGGTTGATACGAGAACGCACAGAGCGCTGAAAAAATTACGCGAAATACTGGGAGGTGAACGCAGGTGAAAAAGAGTTTGAGAGATATTTTGTCGAGTGCCGACAGCACCGAGCTTGACGTACTGCTTGACGGTTTTGACGAGTCGGCACCGAAAATATCTTCGGTAAACAGGATAAAAGTAAAAGCGCTAAAGAAAAGCGGTATTAAAAGAAACGTTTTTTTGGGGGGTACTAAAAAGAGGATCGCGGCGTTTGCGGCAGGAGTTCTTATTTTTTCGGCTGTCGGCTTTGGCGGATACGCATACGCCGCAGACGTACGGCAATATAACGAGGCGGTGAGCTTTTTTGATGAGCACGAGCTTTCCCGTGACGGACTTTCCCGCGCGGAGATAAAGGCAGTCTACCGCGATATTACCACCGAGTCGTTCAAATATCCCAAAACCGCGGAGGTAATTGCCAAAAGCATTTCAGGATATGAGCTCGATCAAAGCGATCCTACTCCCGAGGACGTTGAAGCACTTTGGAATTATAAGAATTATAACGGCAGATATTGGGTTTCCGATTCGGCGGCAAAAGAAAAGGTCGTATATAGACACTACGGTGAGGACAAAATGGACGAGGAACTCGGATTTCTCGTGTTTGACCGAAGCTATTTTGAAAAATACGAAAACGATCAGCTTATCTGGTCGGTATCGTTTGAAGAGTTTTATATAGACGACTATATTACCGTTGACGGCGGTGCCGTGGTTTACGGCCACTCGTCGCGTATATCTACCGAGCAGGAGTCTTACGCGTATATGTCGCTTGTGTCTGACAGCGGTGAAATTTTGTGGCTGATTAAGCTGGAAAACGGTTTTCACAGCGAATATATATGTAAAATTCTTGATAACCGGGACGGAACTTTGGCTGTGTTCAGCCGAGGAGATCTCGAAGTCTTTTGCCTTAGCCAATATGATAAAAACGGGGACAGACTCAGCTTTGACAAAACCGAGATAGGTAACTACGGTATATGGAATGCCGCGCATTTCGGGGACGGATATATAGTTCAGCTCGGAAGTTACAACACGGGCGAGATGGCGAAGATAGTAAAGGTCGATAAAAACGGGAAGATAACCGAGACCTTTTCCTACTCGGGCGATGACTGTTACTACTATATCACCGATATGATTGAATTTTGCGGTAATATCTATCTTTCTGCGTACGCCATCCCCAAAGGAGAAGATGACGAACATAGCAAGGTCGGTCATTATGAGATGAAAGACGTGTTTGATAAGATCGCGGGAAAATATAATATATCAAGCGAAGCGCTTACTCCCATGGTGCGCGACAATTATACTGCAATGCTTTTGGTGTGCGAACCGAGCACGGGAACTCCGACGGAGTTTTATTCTGTCGGCGGATCGCTTGGCGGAGAGATTACGATTGACGAGAACGGACGGCTTTTATGGGACGTTGAAAGTATTACTTCGGTCTCATTTTCTCCTATGACCAGCGCGTATTCCTTTAAAGGTTCGAGCTATATATACAGATATACTTTTGATGAAAAAGGTATGCTTGTAAACCGCGAAAAGACCGGAGAGATAACAGACTTTATAAGGTAAATAGAAAAAATCGAGGTTGTGCTGCAACCTCGATTTTAGTTTTATTTATGAAATCCGTTTTTGATAAATTGCCGTATTTTTATGTCCTCGCCGCGTTTACCTTTACCGAGGTTACTGAAGTGTTTTACCCCGATAAGTATACTTGCCGGAAGAACGGCCGCTGCGGCGACTAAACTCCATTTCTGAAGTCCGTAAAGCACAGGGAAGAGAATGGATGCGGACATCGGCATCGCGGCACTGTAATTGGCAACAAGCATAAGTGAACCGCATATCAAAAGTAAAATGCAGAACAGAAAAGGATCGGATGCTAAAACGAATCCGCCGAAAGGTGCGAGGCCTTTTCCGCCCTTAAATTTAAGGTAAAACGGGAAAACGTGACCGAACACCGCGGCGTTACCCGCAATAAGTCCTGCAAACGAGATGGTGGGGAAAAGGTATTCCGCTAACTTTACTGCGGTGACCGCTTTTGCTATGTCAAACAGCATTACGACCACACCGTACACCTTGCCGAACACCAAAAGCGCGTTGCTTGCGCCGAGGTTTCCCGTGCCGTGCTCTTTAAGGTTTTTATGTTTTATTTTAGAGATAAACGCCGACGGGCTTATCGAACCTAACAGATACCCGAGTAAACAACAGAGAACAATAGATTTCATGCTAAACCATGCCTTTTCAAATTATCTTACACCTTATATTATACAGCAAAAAATAATTTTAATTGTTATAAAACTGTTAATGATGTTCAGGTGTATAGGTATTTTACTCGATATGAGTTTTGAAAACGTTTTAGTAATGTTTGAAAATTGTTAAACTGTATAAAATCAGACTGATTCAAGAATATTTGAGTTTTCTTTCATTCGCTTTTCCGCTTTCCGGATTTTTACGTATACTATAATGCTGAGCACTACGTCGATACAGAAGAAAAACTGACCTATTGCGAATAGCGTGGCTGATACGGCGCTTAATTTTTTCTCCCTGTATCCTGCTATACAAGCGGAAACGCCTATCAATCCGGTCATAAATATAGTAATCAGGTCTATGATTATGAAAAAAGGAACGAACGCCATGGTAAATACCATAAATGCAAAAAGAAGTCCTAAAACGAAAATTACTATATACGCCGGAATTTGTAAAAGCTTGATCATCATAGCAACAAATGCGGTAGTTCTTGAATCCCATTTGAGAACGATGCTTAAAATAAAGGTTACTACAGCACAGATTAAAGCAATTAATAAAAAAATTAACAGGAACAAAAGCAAATTAGCAATACTTTCGTTAAAAACTTCTTTGAATACGTCGGTTACCCTCAAAAAAGAAAACAAAAGAAACAGAAAAAGGTACTGTAGTAGTAACACCGGAAGCAGTGCTATATATTTTAAGGTTTTCATTTGATGTGCTCCTTTTTGTATAGTTACGAATTTTTGCGTTTTGCAAGAGTAACGTAAATAAAATATGCAAAAGGGAAGAGTATTGCCGAATACAGTATAAGTCTTACGGCACAGAACGGGTCGTTTATGCCGTAAAGATAGTAATACGGCGGGAGTATAGCTTGCAGTGGGATAAACATTCTGGTGTTAAAAAACACGGGGCAGAACGCCAGCGTTGCGACGAGAACTATCGGGAGCGCCGCCGCCATAAGGCGTTCGGTTTTGCACACGGTGCCAATGAGGGTTGAAAAAACAGCCGCTGCCAAAACGAAAGTTGACATCATCAGCGTTTCGGTCGCAAAATCGCTATACGTTCCCGAGAGAATAAGCGCCGCGGTTACAAACACGGCTGATAAAGACGTAGCTGCTAAATTATTTCCGAAAAAGACGAATATTCTTTTCTGAGGCGGCAGACACGAGAAAACGTTGCGCTTTTCATCGGATATAAAATACATAGCCGCCGCAAGGGAACAGAACAGGATCAGCGTTACGAGAATGCCGCGGAGCGGTGCAAGAGAGATGCTTTGATTCCCTGTGGGAGATTTTGTTGAGTCAAGAAAAGTGAAATCCACTATTCCGTCGTCAGAAATTATAGTGTCAAAAACAGAACGCAGTTCTTCTTTGGGAATATCGACTGCCGCCGAAATATTTGAATTTATATACTGGATATACGCGCTGTACGCGATCTCGGGAAAAATAGAGCCGAACAGCTTTTCACGCGAGGAGCGCACGAACGAGTCGTCCTCTGACGCGTACACGGTAACGAGTGTTGCGCGTTTTCCGAGAGCCACCCTTTGAATCTTTTCTTCAATATCGTGATTAAGCACCCACGCAGTGTCCGCCTTTGCGCTTTTTACAAGCGCAATCGCCTCGTCTTCTGTTTCGCACTCGGTAACGGAGAGCACGCGGGTGTTTTCCGAGAGACGCACTATTACCGCATCGGTAAAATCGCTTTTAGCTTCTGCCGTGACCGCAACGCGGATGAGTCCACCCTCGTCAGATGAATGAAGCGCAAGTATCGTGGTCAGTATCGGAATGGAAAGCAGAATAACGATAAATCCAACTTTTTTCAGAAGGCGTTTGGAGAGTATAAAGTACCATTTTAGGAATTTTATATCAGTCACAGACGATCCTCCTTAATTTGAACTTTCTGACAGCGCACGCAAGGGCGAACAGCAAAACTGAGTATATAACGCAGGGCAATACGTCAAAAATTCCCGTATTCGTACGAAGCGCGCTTCTCGCACAGTCAAAGGCTATTTTAGTGGGCAGAAATTCAGCAATATTTCTCACTGCATAGGGCAGTGTATAGATCGGGAAGAAAAATCCGCTGACGTAAGACACGCTTACGGTTACGAGAACCTGAAGGAGCACGCCGCTTATTACGTTTGATACGAGCTCATATACGAAAAACTGCATAACCGAAATGAGCAGTATGGCGGGCAGACACCTGACGGCAAATAAAAATGAGTCCTTTACCGATGTGATCTGCGATATAAATCTACTGCCTATAAACGCGCCGGTTGCGGTGATGCAAAGCACTCCCGTCAGCGCGATCATAACAAACATGGGAATTAGATCCGCCGCCGTTTGCATAACGACTCCGTATCCCTTACTGTAAAGCAGGCGGGAGAGGGAAAGATCGCTCTTTGTCGCATACTGAACGCATATGATTCCGCACAAGAGGAATATAAGCATAAAGAAAACGCAGAAATAATAGCCTTTAAATCCGAGTCCCTCGTTGTTGTCCACGTAATTTATACTGTATATCCCTTCTCGGTCAAGGATTATGTCAACGTAATCAAGGCTGAAATCTTTTACAAGTTCCGAGTGCCTTTCGTCATAAGTTCCGTACTTATCGAGAATAGCGTCAAAGCCGTAGATACCTTTCTGCGCGTCGATTACCATATCGGAGACTACGCTGATTATCTCCTCCATTAAGACGGGACCGAGTATGGCGGGATTGTTTCCCGTAACGTATCGGATCTTTTCCGTGTTACCGTTTATTGCGTTTGATATGAAATTATCAGGTATCAGAATATACGCGCGTATCTCGTTTTCTTCGAGTTTCTCAAGCGCTTCATCTTCTGTCATTGAGAGAAAATCAATGTAGTATTTTGATGAATCAAAATTTTTGAGGGCAAACATACCTATTCCGAGAAAAGAGTCACCAAAATCTCCGACGACTCCGACAGGAATACGCATCTGGCTCTCGTCTTCGTCGCTTTGTGTAAATATGCTCGTGAATATTACCGAAATACACAACGCGAGAATCGCGGTAAAAAATATTATCGCGGGATAGAGCTTCAGCGCTCTTTTGGCTTGAGCGCTGAGATAATGTATAAATTTAGTCATTTTTCAAACGTTTTATAAGATCGTCCGTGTTTTTCTCTCCGCTGTAGAGGGAGAGCGCTCCGTTCTTGAGAATGTATATTTCATCACAGAGACGAAGCTCGTATACGTCGTGGGTGGCTATAATAACGGTTCCGCCGTTTTCCTTAAAGGAAAGCAGGTAGTTATATATTTTCTCTTTGCAGATAAGGTCGAGCGCAGAGGTGGGCTCGTCGAGCAAGAGAACGGAGGGCGAGTTTGCTATACAGCATCCTATTGCCAATCTCTTTTTCATACCGCCTGACATTTTGCTTACGGTGACGTTTATATACTCGTCAATTCCGAGCATCTTGAGTTCACCGTCGGAAAGTCCGCGTTTAATATCCGCGCGGGAGTACCAAAGAGACAGGTTGTCCCGAGCGGATAATTCGTTTAAGAGAGGTGGGCTTTGAGGAACAAAGCCCACCGTCTCGTCGCGTTTCTTTTTATTTGTCATCAGGTCGGTGCCGTCACAGAGAAAGCTGCCGGAGCCTCCGATCAGCCCGGTGAGCACACCGAACAGAGTGGATTTTCCACTTCCGTTTTCTCCCAAAATGCCGATACACTGACCCGAACGTGCGGTGAAAGAGAGATCATTTAAAACCGTTTTTTTGCCGAATTTTTTAGTTACGTTTTTGATCTCAATATTCATTTTATCAGTACATCAGTCCACCGAGAATATCTTCGGAAATACCTATTGCCTTGAGGCGGGACATGAGTTCCTCAAGATTGAGAGTTGCTGCCCAAGCTTCAGGGTCTGATACAGTTTCTGTGGGGAAAGTGATAGACTCAGGCGCGGTTTTCTCGTTTGTTATAGAGATCTTTACAAAGGTGGTGTCGTTGTCTACGTCAAAACCTGTCATAAGGAGAGAAAGCTCAATGTCGAATTTGTCGGCAGATACCTCTTTTAAGTTTACAACAAGCTTCATGGATGAAGGGTCAATGAGTGAATCCATAGAGCCGGCAAACTCTGAACCGGGAATAATAGTATACTTTCCGCTGAAAACACCGTCTTTTGCTTTTTCATAATCAACGTTTTCAAACTCTACTGTAAGCATTTCGCCGCCGTCTGCTTCTATGGTCATCGTACCGCTGAATAAGCCGCCGTCTGCTTTAGTACCTTTGAGCGTGCCTGAAGAAAGCTTCTCGCCGTCTACAGTAAAGCTGAATTCTTCGCCTATTTCATTGCCGTTTTCTGCATAGATAACAGAAAAGTCGAGCGTGTCGTCCGGTACTTTTATCTCAAGACCGGTAAGGGCGTATTCAGAAGTGAGATAGAGCTTAACGGTCATTTCCTCTCCGTCGTCGGTGATGGAATCGATCAAATAAGCCTTCTCTTCTGCTATTGTGGATACAACCTCGTCATAGAGCTCATCTGCAGACTCGTAGTAATCAAAACCGAAGATTGCAGCATTGTCGTTATAGAAGCCCTTGATAAGATTCTTTATATCTTCACTTGTCATAAGGTCATCCATAACGGCAACTATCATGTCGCGCGCTACTGTTGCGTTTATCTTGGTAGTAAGGACGATTGCTTCGGCAGAAACACCGTTTGCGGTAATGGTTTCTTCTGTCTTTTCAACTGCGGTTATCTTGTCAAGCACTAAACCGAGTGCCTTGGGAAGGTAGTCTTTTACTGCCGATATATATTTTGCGAGTTCGATTGATGAAAGCTGTTCGAACTGCATATCATCCGGCATTCCTGCGGAAGAAAAAGCTTCTTCAAGATTCATTTTGAGGGTACCGTCAGCAAGACCGGGAAGTGCGATATAAGCGTCGTTCGTTGATTTATCGAAATAAATTTCTGCTTTTCCGAGTTCAATATCGCCGCACAGAAGAGCAAGGTTGGTTGCCAAGCCGCTGTCGGGAGCGAAATTAACGTCATATTCAGCTGTTATCTTGTTAAGAGATACACCGGGGAGAACGCTGCCAATAAGGAGAGGGGATATTTCAACACCGATAGTACCCGTAGCCGCTGTGCCGCTGAAATTACCGGATACGGTATTTTCAAACGCAGAGAACATTTTTTCGTATACTGTGAATGCTGCGTCGGTTCCGTTCTTTATGCCGTCAGTGAGCACTGTCTTGAAAAGTTCTGTCGGCTCCATTGCGGCGTAGTTGGGAGTTTTATCTTCATTGCCTGGGGTGTTACCGTTACAGGATACCAGCGCAATGCAGGATGTGAGTGTGAGCGCGACAGTCAAAAAGAGTGCGAGTAATTTTTTCATTATGATTACCTCCGTTGTGGTACGGCTGTTGTCAGCCGATGGTTTTTGACACATAAAAACGAAAAATGCCCCGTGAAACGGGGCAGGATCATCGTACCAATGGGGGTGAGCCCCGCTTAACTATAAATATGTGCCTTTACGATGATTATAACATATAATTTTGTATTTTTCAAGTAGTATTGGCAAATAAATTTTAATAAAATAGAACTTTTTTGGGCTTTTATCCTTTATTGGCCGTTAGGATCTTCTTCTGCGGTATCCTCGCTTAGCTTTGAGAAAACGAGACGCTGGCTCGAGTAAAGACTGGTATATCCCGAAAGGATAAAACTTGCAAATGAGGACAGGGCAAAGATGAGTATCCCGTCGGTGCCGAACATTTCAGCGCAGAGAAAGCAGGTCGCGAGCGGGCAGTTGGTAACTCCGCAGAACATCGCTGCCATGCCTACTGCTGCGCCGACTGCCGGTGAAAGTCCGACAAGCGGTGCGATAGTACCGCCGAGAGTCGCGCCTATAAAGAAAGATGGAACTATCTCGCCGCCCTTGAATCCTGCGCTTATGGTTATCGCGGTGAATATCATTTTCAGTATAAATGCCTCAGGACGTACAGTTCCTTCGTGGAATATTCGGTCAATAACTTCGATTCCCCCGCCGTTATAGTCGCTTGTACCGATGAGAAGCGTTAAACCGATTATAATTATTCCGCCGACAAATATTCTCAAAAAACGGTTTTTGCAAAGCTTTTCAAAAAGCTTTGCACTGTAATGCATAAGGTGGCAGAACGCCGCGCTTACGATAGCTACTGCGATCGCTATAACTATAACGCGCCAGAATGTGTCGGGATTAACGCCCGGGACGGATTCTATATGAAATCTTTCGGGCGTTACGCCAAGCCGTATCGCGATAACGTAAGCGGTAATGCTTGAAACGAAGGTGGGAAATATTGCCGCGAGACATATCTGTCCTACGCTGATTACCTCAAGTGCGAAAACGCACGCTCCGAGCGGTGTGCCGAAAACCGCTGAAAACAGCGCGCCCATTCCGCACATTGTCAGAATATGGCGTGATTTTTCGTTGAGATGCAGGATCTTTGCGATAACGGTCGAAACACTGCCGCCGAGCTGGAGTGCGGCACCTTCCTTACCCGCAGAGCCGCCGCAAAGGTGCGTCAGCGCGGAGCCTGCAAAGATCGCGGGAGCGAGCAGAAACGGAACCGGCTTTTCGGTACGGACGCTTTCAAATACGTGATTTGTGCCGGTGCCGCTTACCTTACAAAGTCTGTATATCGCAACAGAGATAAGTCCGCCTATGGGGAGCAGGAATATTAACCACTGATGCTCATTTCTGAAATCGGTGGCAAAGGAAATGGTTTTTGAAAATCCCGCGCCCAAAAGACCGCAGAAAATTCCTGCGATTATTCCGAGCGCGAGCCAATATACAAACGCTATTGCGTAATTTTTTGCGAGTACAAGATCGTTTTTCAGACGTTTTGGAAAATGCACGGTGTCTCTCCTTGATGTTTGGGGTTTTGTTCGATGTATTATACTACATTTCGACGCTTTTTTCAATAATCTCATTTCAAAAAAATGCTCCGACATGAAAATCGGAGCATTTTTATAAGGCTTATATTATAAGAAGAAATATTCCGAGGGCAGAGATAACGATTCCCAAGATAAGAATAACTACGTACAAAAATGGAAAGCCTCTTTTGTCGGTACATATTTCGGGATGCTTCGGGTGGACGAATATCTGACAGTTACGCGTGTCCGCAAAAAGAGAATTGAATCTTTTCGTGCGGTACATAGTGAAGCTCATCTCTTCGAACCTTTTGCCGTAGCACTCGTAACGGAATACGGGAGAGAAAAGGAGCTGACCTCTGTAAAGGCTGTCTATCGGCTCTCTGTATTGCGCATCAGTCTTTTTGGTGCATTTTGCGCGTTTTATCAGTGAGATGACAGAAAATACGATAAACCAGAATCCTATCGGGAAAAACAGACCGGTGATTATGAGCTTGTCCTCTGTGAGTAACATTCCGAGAGTCATTATCGCCGAGCTTGCCGCGAGGAAAACGTAGGTCAGAAAATTTACGGTCAGATATTTTGCTTTTATTATGCTTTTGATGCACAAAAGAAGAGGTAACAGGCATATTATCGCGTGGAAAACGAACAAAGGGTATATTTCTTTCATTGGTGTCACCGCCTTAGGTTGATGTATCGGGTTTTATAAGCGTCTTTTTATCAAGGGGAACGATGTGGTAATAGATAAATATCGCTATACTGCACACAACCCAACCCGCAGGATAACTGAGTCCTATCGGTAGGGGAGTATTTGAGATAAAGTTCGCCATAACGAACATATATATCTGCCTGAAAAGCACGAACGAGGATATGGAGATTATCATCGGAGTTTTTGAGTTTCCCGCGCCTCTGAGCGTCGCGGTGTAGATCTGATTCACACAGCAGACCAAGTTGAACGGAGCAATAGCTGTGAGGAACATAGTTCCGTATTTGATTACCTCGGGGTCACTGTTGAAAAATCCTACCAAGCCGTCGGCAATGAAATATACGGGGGCTATAAGTATCAGTGTGAATATCACGGATATGAAAAGTGCGATGCCTGCACCTTTTTTTGCTCTTTTTACCTGGTTTACGCCCATATTTTGACCTACGAACGTGGTAACCGATAGCGCAAGTGACTGCGCGGGCAGGAAAATGAGCTGGTCGAGCTTTCCGTATGCGGTCCAGCCCGCCATACAGCTGTCTCCGAAATAGTTTATGTACGACTGTACGAACACGTTTGAAAAACTGACTATCGTCATCTGCAGAGCCGCAGGGATTCCCACCCTGACTATCTTTTTCAGTTCATCAAAATGGATTGCAAATTTTTTGAACCGGAGTTTTACCGGAGTATCAGTGCGTATAAGCGTTATTATAGTGAGAGCCGCTGAAACGCATTGGGATATAACTGTAGCGATCGCAACTCCTTCAACTCCCATGCCGAACACCAATACGAACAGAAGGTCAAGCACGGTGTTGAGCACTGCCGAACATACGAGAAAGAGAAACGGCCGTCTCGAGTCTCCGATAGCACGCAGTATTCCCGCGCCTACGTTATAAACCATGAGTCCGATTATTCCGGAAAAGTATATGGTCAGATAGGTGGTTGATTGCGGCATAACGTTTGCGGGAGTTTTGGTAATGCGAAGCATATACGGAGTCATAAATATTCCTGCGGCAGTAAAGAAAATGCCGAGAATAAAGGTAGCTACGAGAAAGGTATGTACGGTGCGGCTGACGTTTTCATACTTTTTCGCACCGTAATATTGAGAAATTACTACTCCGGCTCCGCTCGAAAGACCGAGGAAAAAGCCTATCAGCATATTGATGATAGGTCCGACGGTGCCGACCGCCGCGAAAGCCTCTTTTGAAACATAGTTGCCGACTACCCAGGTGTCTACGGTATTATAAAGCTGCTGAAAAATATTGCCAAGCAGAAGCGGGATAGCAAAGCGTATCAGATGCAGGCTGATAGAGCCGGTTGTCATATCCACGTCTTTTTTTGCAGAGGCAAAGGATAAAAGTTTTGACATTTTTTAAAACTCCGTTGTGTGTCGGACATAAAATCGTTAACTTATATTATATCAAAAAAAGGAGTACCTTGCAAGAGGTACGCGAGGATATTTTGCAGTAATTTATTTTTTGCGAAAATATTTACAAATCGGATTTTTTATGGTATACTGTCGTCAGTATAGATATTCAACACTGCCACCGGGTAGAGTAATGTTGCTGTTTTGCGCATTCGTTGTCACGTCGTTAGGTCGGTAAAGCGTTCAGCTTTCGGAAGACGTGCCATCGGGTGCTTATTTTTTTAAGCTTGAAAGGATTCTTATGATTAAAAGACTTTTTGCTATTCCTCGTTTTACCGTTTTTGAGGTGTGTCTTTGGCTTGTTTCGGTATCGGTGATGCTTATTGGATTTTTTATCGCACCGCAAAACGGAGTACTTAATCTCATAGCGTCACTGATAGGAGTGACCTCGCTTATATTTTTGGCGCGCGGAGCCGCTTTCGGTCAGATACTTATGCTTGTTTTCTCGCTGATGTACGGATATATATCGCTCGGATTCCGTTATTACGGTGAAATGGCGACCTACGTTTTTATGACCGCCCCAATGGCGGCGTTCTCGCTTGTTTCGTGGGTGAAAAATCCGTATAAAGATACGAACGAAGTCAAGGTCAGCCGTTTGAACGGTAAAAATATTGCGATTTCTTTGCTCCTGACTGTACTCGTTACGTTTGGGTTTTACTTTTTGCTCCGAGCTCTCGGTACGGCTAATCTGTGGGTAAGTACGCTGTCGGTCACTACCAGCTTTATCGCCGCCGCACTTACATATCTGAGAAGTCCGTATTACGCGCTCGGGTACGCCGCAAACGACGTGGTACTTATAGTCCTTTGGGCTTTTGCGTCACTGAAAGAGCTTTCCGCACTCGTTATGGCGGCCTGCTTCGTTACTTTTCTTGTAAACGATCTTTACGGCTTTATAAGCTGGAACAGAATGGCAAAACGGCAGAAAGAATAAATAAAAAGCGGGCTTATATAGCTCGCTTTTGTTTGTGGTGCCGGTAGCGGGGTGTCGATGGGGTTCGCCCCCTCGCACGGCAAATAAGGACAAACAAAAAAACGAACTCTACGAGCTCGCTTTTGTTTGTGGTGCACTTGAGCAATTCAAATCCGAACCAGAAGTCTCCTCCGAGACCTCATTTTTTACGTCATCAAAAGTAATGGTTTTGGTACCCTCTTTGTAGTTGAAGGTAATAAGCATTTTGTCATCGTATAGGAATATAGCATTGATAAATACATCAATCAACATCTGACGATGCTCTTTCTTTG
>CAZGHD010000033.1:0-18173 GCA_964525525.1 uncultured Lachnospiraceae bacterium
TTTTTCATTATAGACTAATTCACAAATTTATGATATAATTATAAAAATCTCATTTCAAGTTCGAACCAAGAGCCACTTCTTACGACTATTTAGGTGAACGTTCAAAAGCATTCCGGAAAGCAGGTAATTTTATGACAAACGATGAAATCATTCAATATTATGATTATCTGATAAGACTTGCAATGTCAAAATGCAACTCTCAAAATGACGCAGAAGACCTTGTAGGAGACACAATGCTTGCTGCTTTTGCTTATATACACCGTGGAGGAGTAATAGAGCATCCAAAAACTTGGCTCACCAACACACTCTACCATAAGCATAATGATAACCTTAGAAAAAGATATCGTGCACCCGTTACAGTATGTTTAGACGAAAGCGTAGATATTGCCGATGATGAAGACGATGAATACTTCTCATCTGAGGAAGCATCAAAGGTACGCAAAGAGCTAAATCACTTAAGTTTTATTACGCGCGAGGTTCTGATACGCTTTTATTTTGGGAATCAAAGTGTGTCGGATATAGCTGAGGGGCTTGGAATTCCCGAGGGCACGGTGAAAAGCCGTTTGTCCGCAGGTCGTAATCAGATGAAGAAGGGACTTGAAACTATGGAAACAAGAGAAAACTATTTACCAGGTGAGATGTATCTGTCTTTTGGTGGCTCGGAAGGATTAAAGGGAGAACCTATGTCGCTTGTTGAGGGCGATCTGATTGCAACGAATCTTTTGATTCTTGCATACGACAAGCCCATTACTATCAGTGATCTTTCCAAAGCAATCGGCATCCCTGCAGCTTATATTGAACCGATTGTCAAAAAGCTTGTGGACGGCGAACTGATGGTACAGATGGATAGCGGCAAGGTGTATTCTGATTTTATTATTACAAAACCGCAAAATTCTCTCAATAACTTCAAACCGCAACTTGAGTTTACCCATAAGCATTTTGAAACAATATGGGAAATTATCGAAAGAATGTCCGATAAGATTTCAAAAATGTCTTTCGTAAAAGAAATGGGTTCCGAGGAAAGAACAAAGCTTGATAGATATGCCGTTTTGAAGGCTTTGCAAGATTTTCAGCATTTTGGAACAGATAAGATTGAATTACCGAAGTTTCCGAAACGAAAGGACGGCGGATGGTGGTTTGCTCAAGCAATCGCATTTGATGCAGGATACAATATGAAGGAATATAATGAAGCCTCTGAATATTGTATTCACGGTGGTCACCGCACTTCAGAAGCAGTAGCAGTGGGACGAACCAAGCATATCCGTTTATATGAATTTGACACTACGTTGTGGGATAGTCCTCATCGTTACGGTGGCGCGTATGAACTGTATTTCAAACATATTATTCCATTACTGTGGAGCATTTACGACGGCATTTCACTTGAAACAACGGATATACCGAACGAGTTTATTTCCTACATACCAACGCTTGAACGTTTAGGCGTAATGGGACGTACAGCAGATAAGTTGTGCGTTAAGACCCCCGTATTGAAGGAAACGGAATATGCTGAAATCTGTGCGGTGATTAAGAATGCAACCGAAGAAATAAAAACAGCAATTGGAGAAGAATTTACAGCTTTTATTGCTTCTATGAAAACGCCTATTCCCAAGCACTTAACATCTGTTCCCGAGCTTTTCAGATATCACGAAGCGACGAAGTATTTTGTTATGTCTATTGTGCGCGAAGCATATAACAAAGGACTGCATCTAAAGAATATTGATTATTGCTGCCCTCCCATAGTATTAGTTTATGAGATGTAAACAAAAGTACGCTTGCAAGCAGTCAAGACCACCGACACGGTCGGTGGTTGTGTAGACAAATCAAAGAACCCGATAAGGAATGACCTATCGGGTTCTTTTGCCGTTATTTTAATTTCAAGAGCAGATCGTACACGTAGGTGTGCTTTTCGTCAAACTCCATATTTTTGTGCCAATGTCCTGCGTACCAGTGGCGGTATTCTACGTTATTTTCTATGTAGTCCTCCAGTGGAATAAGCTGCTCGGTCGTGGTGCCGCGCCTTTGGTTATGCTTGTGCGTGAGGATATAGTCCACGCGGTTGCCGTGCTTTTCGAGATTACGGTAGGCGGTAGCGATCTCCTCGTCCGACGGACTTTCCTGTGGCTGCCACTGCTCGGTGCCGTGCCATTTTGCAGAGCTTTTGCATCCGCCGAACACGAAAAAGCTGTTACCCTCTATCTCGTAGACGTTTCCGCGCATAAGATGCACGATGTTTTCGGTGATCCTGTGCACCTCGCCGCCGTTCCACTCTTCTTTCGGGAAAGAGTAGAGATACCTGAAGTTCTCGTGATTTCCGTCAATAAACGCGATATTCTTTTTTGAGGACAGGAACAGCTCGTCAAAGCGGCGGTTTTCCTCTGTGTCGTCAAAGCGCAGTCCCACGTCGCCGAGTATTATAAGTAGGTCTGACGGGTCGGAGGTATCGAGATATTTTTCAAACTCGCCCATCCGCTCGCCGCCGTGCTGATCGCTCAAAAAGTATATCATTTGATTCTCCTTAACGGGTTTTGTAAAGATAGTATTTTCCGCTCACACAGGCGGCAACGGAATCTTCTTTTCCGTTGATCGAAAATACCTCGGTGCCGATAGGACAGCCGAATGCCGCGCCGTCGTCAGGCTCTGAATTAAAAATATTTCCGTGCGCGTCCGAATATACGTTCGGCACGCCGCAGGTAACCTCGCCTATTTTTTCGCCTATTTCGTCGGGAGATACTTCGGTTTCTTCCCAGTCCCCGAAATAGGTCACGCCGTCAAGCTTTATAAAGTTTGCCCAGTCAACGGGAACGAGCATAAGCGCCTCGGGCAGTTCGGTGGTGACCGCCTCGGTAGTGCCTTTGACAGCTCCTCCGCTTTCAGCGCAAGCAGAGAGCAGGAACGGTAAAAGCAGAAACAGTATAAAAAGTTTTTTCATATGTCTTTTCCCCCTTTTACCGATTAGACGAAAGAATTTCGGAAAAAGTTCCGCGAAATTGAGTTATTTAACCTCAACTATCGGGGGAACGAAGTCGGATGCGTAGAGGTATCTCGACTCGTAGTTTTTCATATCGTTTATGTTGAGAGTCACGAGGCGCGCGCCGCGGACGCGGTTGCGCTCTTTATCCGAGTGAGGCTGTTTCGTTCCGTACGCGTCGTATCCGATACTGCCGACGTAACCGAGTCTGATTCCGCAGTACTTGCCCTCGGCAATGCAGACGTGGTTATGGCCGTAATACATTCCGATAACGTCTCCGCGTTGGAGCGCCGCGGTGAAAAGACCGTTAGTTATCGGGCTGATTCTGGGACGCTCCGCGTATTCACCGACGACCTCTGTGCGCTCGGGGTTTTCGTAAAGGATCTTGGTTTCGTGGTATCCCGAGTGAGTCATTATAAGGGCGGGAGTTTTGCCGTTCATTTTCTCTATCGCCTCGGAAACCTGCCAGTACCACATTACCTGGTCGAATCTTACTATGTCAAATCTGTCTCTGCCGCGCAGTTCGCCTGCCGCTGACAGATACGCGATCATATCACCCTCAAATCCGCAGTCGTTGTTCATTGCGCTGATGTCGTGACCTGCGTCAAGTCCGAAAAGGTTAAGCGCGATCTTGTCAGACGACTCGGAGGCGTAAACGGGGATAACGTGGTTTGAAACTCCGTGAAGTCCCTTGACCGTTTTAAAAAGACAGCCGGGGCAGTCACGCTCGAATATTCTGCCTATCTCCTCGCGGGATTTTCCACGGCAGATAGAGCCCTCGTGATTACCGAAGACCAGCGTCCACGGAATTCCGCGTTTGTCCATCGGCTCGGACATTATCGACAGCATATGCGCCGCCTCTTTGCGCTTTTCCGGTCCGCCCGGGAGATCGCCGAGGAAATAGACCAAATCGGGTTGAGTTTCCTCAATCATTTTCTCCATCGCCTCGTAGGTGCGGGGATCCATATGCAGATAATGCGAGTGCAGGTCGGAAAAATACAGTATCTTGAACTTGCCTCCGCGGCTGAAATAAAGTTTCTTTTTGTGGTCGAGAAGCTTATCGAGACTTCTTTTGGTTATTTGCATTTTTATGCCTTTCGATATGTAAAATAAATTATTCTTTCGGGGGATCGAGATACTCAATGTAATCGGTCGCGTACAGAAATTCGGACGAGTAGTTCAGAATATCGTCCTCGCGGAACGTAAGCAGGCGTGCGCCGCGAAGCCTGTTTTTCTCGGCAGAGGTAGCTCCTTTGAGTCCGTAGCCGTTGGTGCCGATGCTTCCGACGTAACCCATTCTGATACCGCAGAGCTTGCCCTCGGCGGTGTTGTTGTGATTGTGGCCGTAGTAGATGCCGATAACGTCTCCGCGCTGGAGCACCGTTGCGAACAGACCGCTGTTTATCGGGCCGGTTCTTATCTTTTCGTCAAAGCAACCTACCATTTCGGTGCGCTCGGGATTTTCCTGAATCAGCTTTGCCTCGTGAGGCGGGCAGTGTGTGA
The DNA here is from genome assembly GCA_964525525.1 of uncultured Lachnospiraceae bacterium. Taxonomy (GTDB): domain Bacteria; phylum Bacillota; class Clostridia; order Oscillospirales; family CAG-272; genus RGIG2161. Next base: position 4,472 of record CAZGHD010000033.1, read on the forward strand.
ACATTATCGCGGGAGTCTTGCCGTTTAATTTTTCTACCGCTTCAGATACCTTCCAGTACCACGAGAGCTGATCGAAGCGGATTATATCAAAATTATGCGCGGTTGCGCCGACGTAGGCGTTTTTGAATTTAACGTCCTCAAGAATATTGACGTCGGGAATAAGACTTCCCTCGTTTATGTTGCTCATGTCGCATCCCGAGTCAAGAGAAAAGACGTTGAGCGCGATGCGGTCGGGATTCTTTGACGAATAGACCGGCAGAACGTAGTTGCTGTATCCGTGAATACCCCTGACGTGCTTTGTGACGCAGTGGTCAAACTCTTTTTCAAAAACCTTTTGAACCTCTTTTACAGACATTCCGTGGCAGGTGATAGGAGCGTGATTTCCGTGCGCTATCGCCCACGGGATTCCGCGGCTTTCCATCGGCTCGGCAAACATAGTGAGCACTCGGATAAGGTCTTTTCGGCTTTCCGCGCCGCACGGACCGTCCCCCGCCCAGAGTACGAGGTCGGGCAGAGTGTCCGCCACTACCCTTTGAATCGCCTCAAGCGCGCGGATGTCTCCGCCGTGAGCGTAGTAGTGTATGTCGGACAGGAAGAGGATCTTGTATTCTCCGTTTTCCCTGAAGCTGAGTCTGTGCTTGGTTTGAAGCGTTTTTTGAAGAGTTTTGTTCGTCATCATTTCGGCGCAAAATTTCCTTATATAATAATATACAATTATACCATTTTACCTCGAATATTGTCAACCGAGCGGGATAATAATTATATTTTTGTTCCACCTTTATTAACAGTTTAATAAAATTTTGCACTCTTGCGCGTATAGTTTTGCAAAAATCTTGACAAAACCGCGGGAATATATTAAAATGTAAACAACGAAATCAACTTGGAGATCACTATGAAAAAAATAATATCTGTTATTTTACTTTTAGCGTTACTTGTTTCACTTGCCGCGTGCGCGGGAGAAAACGTTTCGGTTGCCGATACCAAACCTGCGGAGACTACCGAGGTTGAGACTACCGCTCCCGAGACTGACGAGCCGAAAAAGCCCGACCCGATGTCCGGCGAGGTTGAAAAGAGGATTATTCTTAAAAAAGACGCAGAAGAAAGAATGTTCGTTGACTCGACCGGTTACGAGCTCCCGTACAGATTATACGTACCCAAGGACTACAGTGAAGAATACGCGTATCCGCTAACCCTGTTTTTGCACGGCTCGGGCGAGAGCGGCTCGGACAATGGCGCTCAGTTAACCTTTTTGATAAACAATCTGTTCATTCCAAAGGACAGTCCTGCATATCATAGCATAGTTGTTATTCCCCAGTGCCCGTCAGAGGAAAGATGGGTTGATAATGATCCCGATCTTGGATATTACAGCGTGGACGAAATTCCGATAGCTAAATCTATGAGCGCAGTGGTAGAGCTTCTTGACTCGATCATGGAGGAGTTTAGCATAAACGAGGACAGACAGTACGTACTCGGTCTTTCAATGGGCGGATACGGTACTTGGGATATTATCTCGAGATTCCCGGACAGATTTGCCGCAGCTATCCCGCTTTGCGGCGGCGGTGACCCGACCAAGGGTGCTGATCTTGTCAATATTCCTATACACGCGTTCCACTCTACGGGAGACGATGACGTTCCGGTATCCGGTACCGCCAATATGGTAAAGGCTATCAAGGACGCAGGCGGAGAGAAGATAATTTATACCGAATATGAGAATCTCGGACACGAAATATGGGATACTGCGATAAATGAAAATGATTTATCAGCAATAGAATGGATGTTTGAGCAGAGGCGCAGTTAAATATTTATTATTTATTCTTTGTTCTTTATTCTTTTAGATAATATATTGCCGCTCACCAAACGGCAAAAGAACCCGATAGGTCATTCCTATCGGGTTCTTTGTTGTTTAGGTTAATCGGATTACTGAATATTTGATCGGTATGCGGCGGTATGGTCACGGTGAGATACCACGATCGGAATCTCGCTCATAAAGCGTACCGCGAACGGAGCGTTTTCCGGAATACCCTGAGTCTTCAGAGAGAGCCAGTTGAAGTAGACCGATTCACTGTTCACCTCGTCACCCACTACGTTCACACGGCGAATAGAACCGCCCTCTACGTATGTTTTGATATACCGTATCCTTTGGAAAGACTCCTCAAAGAACAGCTCTATCTGCACGAGTGCATCGGAATTTGTGGTGTTCAGAAGGGTAAATTTAAAATCCTCTTCCCTATCGGTAAAGAGATCGGTGAATATCCACGTCCGTGCGCCGCAGTTGTCACGGCCCGAGAGGTACTTGTGCTTCAGCCTTTCCTTCGCATCTACGGGCGGGGTGTACGGCAGAGTGATCGTTCTTTGCGGTGTACCGGGAATAACTTCCTCCACGTCCGGCAGAGTGTTCATCAGATAGTTCGTGCCCTGACGATACGCGCTGAACACGGTAAAGGCATTGTAATCGGATACCGGCAAAAGGCAGGTGCGCGGGCGAATCAGGTTATACGCGGCAATCTCGGCCTCAGCAGAGCCGGAACCAAATCCGTGGTGAGGAATCTGCAGAATATCTGCCTTCAGATAACTGCCGTGCTTCTGCGCTAACTTAACCGTGCTAAAGGCGGAATCCGCCGCCCATATAATAATCTGTCCCGCCAGCTCCATACGGATAACGAGGGAAGCGGCGTTGATATTCTCGTCCTCGGTTATAGCGTCATCCATTGACGCGAGAATTTCACATTCTGCGTCTCCGATACGGTATCTCTGACCGGTATGCGCGGTGTAAGCCGGCGCACCTATACGCTCGATACGCTCCCACAAGAGCCCTATGTATTTAGTGGGCTTTGTGTCGGTAAAGCGGCCGTCCTGATGATCGAGCGCGGGATAGTGCTCTAAATCAGTTGCCTCGGGAAAGTTAAACAGGAATTTTTCTATCTCCACCTCGTCTCCAAAGCGGTCTGCAAATCCCACGAAGCAGTAGAAATGATCAGGGTGCGGATGAGTAAATATCCACGCGGCAATAATCGGCTTTTCATCGGGAGAAGCGGACTTCAAGCGTCTGAAAAGACGGTCCTGATCCGGCTCAAAGTGGCGTCCGCCGTCAATAACGATAAAGCGTCCGTCCGAGAGGCGGATAACGTAGGACATACCGAAATCCTCCAGCGTGACCTGGGTGATCTGCGGCGCGACCGAGCAGTCGCGCAGTGTATCGGTATAAGAAAAATATCTGCTGTCCTCCTCTGCGACGATATAAAGCTCTTTTACCCGGGGGTAAAAGTTAAGGAATACCGCGTAGTTATCCTCTCTGAATGCGGAGAACATATGGGTTTCGGTGCATCTTTCCTCGCAGAGTAAAAAGCCTTGTTTGCAGAGCAGATCACGGTATGCGGTATAAGAATCCTCGCTCACGTTACGAATTACAGTAAGCCGTGCGGAGGGGTTTTCTACAGCCTCGGCAAAATCCGTTTCGCCGAAAGCGGGAAATTTCAGTTTAGTCATAAGTAAATTCTCCTAAGTATAGCGTTTATCCAAGAACGTCGATAACGCGCAGGAATCCCGTAAACGCGGGTGCGGCGGTGTACTGGAGTACCTCGTCGGGAGAGAATCCCTCGCCGAGTTGAGCGCCGTCTCCTCCGCCGGATGCGGTATGGATATGACCTGCAAATACCGCGAGCACGGTGTCCCGATTTTCGTTGAGCAGTCTGACAAACTCCATGCAGTTTTCCTCCTGCCCCTCGGCGCCGACCAGCCACTTTTTAAGCTCCTCGCCCCAAGTATTTAACGCAGGCTCTCTTGCCGACTCGGTTAATATCGGTGCGTGAATGAGCACTATCGTCGGTCTGCCGCTCTCAAGCTGCTCTCGCAGTTTTGATATCTGCTCATCGGAAACTGTAATAAATCCGTCGTAAATACGCACTATATCTATGCCGCAAACGGTGTCAACGGCAAAATCCTCTGCCGTGTCCATTGAAGCTTCAAACGCCGACTTAAGCTCTGCGTCGGCATCCGCCTCTATATAGTCGTGATTACCAAGCGCCATAAAGCATTTTACGCCGAGAAATTCGGTATATTCTTTTATAGAGAGAAAGTTGGAAACGGACGGAAAGTCCACAATATCGCCGGTAAAGAACACCGCGTTCGGCGCAAGCTCGCAGATGCGCTCTGCTATCACGCGGTTGGTCTCGGTCGGGAGCAATCTTTTTTTGCCATTCTCGGGAGTCTGAACGCAAAAATTTGCGGAATTCGACCAAAAAGCCGCGTTTTTCTTCGCATGTTCAGCCGTTTCGGGATCGTCTCCCGGACGCACGGCGGTTGCGTGAAGATCGGTGATGTGTACGAATCGGCATATCGGCTTTGCGTCAGCCGATGCACCCGGTAACGTGAGGGTAACGCGCGATTCGGTAAGCTCGCCTTTTCCGTATTCGTTTTCAAACGGTACTTTAGTTATAGCCATAATTTGTTCTCCGTTTTCCAAATTTATTTATTTTCGGTTGAATATTCCGCAAGCGCCTTTCCTGCCGCTTGTCCGAGCTTCTGCAGTCCCTTTGCGCTGTAGTGACCGGCGATCGTGGGGTGCATATATTCGGGATTTTCATTCAGCTCGGTCGCGATCTCGGTGAGCATCAGGAATCTGTCGTCCTCACGGCAGATCTCGTCCTGCGCCGCGATTATCTCGTCGTCCCTTTCGTCCCGCGTGAATCTGCCGACGCGGATAACTCCGAATTTGTCGATACCGACCTTTTCAAAAAGCTCGCCTGCCAAAGTCGAGAGCTTTTCTTTGTACGCCGCTCTGTCCGGCGCGAAAATCGCGTCGCTCTCGCCCTGAAGCCATACGCAGTAGACGTTTTCTACCTCGTAGCTCTCTCGCGCACACTTTACAGCGGCGAGAGATTTTCTTATAAGCGCGTCGTATCCGTCGGTACCGGGCAGCCAGTCGGAGACCATGGTGCTTCCCTTTGCGGCGTGTACCGCGATCGCATACCTGCCTGATTCACTCACGTATTTTTTGCAAAACGCGGGAACGAGATTGGTATTTCCGTAGCAAGCGGCACCGAGCGCGTGTTCACCAAGCCACTTGCCGAGGTCTGTTTCCTCGGTTATCGGATATCCTTCACTGCCGTCCTTTTTCACGTTTTCACCGACGGGAGTGCTAAGCGGGACGATCTTGTCGGAAAACAGCTTGTATTCATAGCATCCCCTCATAACTCCGTCAGGGAGCACGGTTTCGCTCTGTCCCTGCATATTGCTCTGCCCCGCGAAAATTATCACGTCCGCACGGGGCTTTAAGTATCTGTGTATCTCTTTCCACGCGATGTCGGCATAAAAACGGTGCTCGCCGTCACCGGTCACGTTTATCACGTTATCCGGGACTTTTGCCGCCGTGTAAAGCCGCTTTATCTGTGCCATCGCCTCGTCAACTCCGGCTTTGGGGAAGATCGGATCGTCCTTGCCGTTTACTACCACCAGACATCTCGGCGTGATAAGGCCGCCGAGATCGCCCATATCAAAGTACTCGGCAATTCTCGGAACGTAATTACAGCAGCAGTGATCCATCGCGGCGATGGAATCCTTGTAGGTGCAGACCGAGCAGGACGGAACGGCGCAGTAAACGCGCTCGTCGGTGCAGGCGTGGTAGAAAAGAGTAGTTCCGCCACCCGAGTTACCGAGGGTTATGAGGCGGGACATATCAAGGCAGTCAAAATGCTCGGTGAGCACGTCGATAAGTCGCGTAAGATCCCACACGCGCTCGCCGATAGCCGTTCTTCCGTAGAGAAGCGCGGCAAGAGCCGCAGAAAAGCACTCGGTACCGTACTCGGTGCCGCCAAGCTCGCCCATGTATCTCTGCTCCATAGTTATCGCGGCGCATCCCTCTTTGACGGCGCGGCGCGCAAAATCACGGTCGCCGCTGTTTATGCTTTCCTCGTCGCCCTCGTATTTAGGACGTCCGAGAGAGATGTGCATACCCTTTGAGTGCCCCTGTATGCAGATCACGGGAACGTACGGCGCGAGTACGTTTTTCGGGAGCAGAATATGGCAGGGGACGGTGAAGTCCTCCTCGCTCTTAAATGTAAATCTGATTTCGCGAAAGTCCTCGTGATCCTCTTCAAACTCGATATTAAACGCATCGCACTCGGGTTCTGCAAATGCGTCAAGCCCCAAAAGTCTGCGAAGGATAAATCTTGATTGCTTCTGCCAATCGCGGAAGTCCTCTCCATCCTTGTAACGCAGAGTGGGAACGTGCTCTCCCGCGATTTTGTTTATATGCTCAAAAGTTGGTTTTTGTACCATTTTTAGTTTTCCTTTCGGGTTATTTTAACCCCCTCCGCGAAAGGACAGAGGGGGTGTAAAATTAACGGATTATTCCGACTGAATAAGGTAATACATGGATCTGAAGTTCTTTCCGAGCTTGAAGGAAAGCTCTCCGTCCTTATATTCTGTCGGGATCGCGCCGACGTAGAATCCCTCCGAGTTGACAGACCATACTCTGAGGTCTTTACACTCGGTCTTGATCTTTATCTCGGTCTCGATAGCCTCGATGAGGATCGGAGGCTTACCGTAGTCAAGCATCTTTTCGTCAGCGAATTTAGCGTCGGTGTTAAACGCGCGTCCGACGGTGGTGAGAAGGATATTCTTTGACGCAGAGATCTTCTCTCCGTCAAGAGAACTCATCGCGATGACCGCAAAATCGGTGTCGCACTTGACGCTCACGCCGTCAAGCTCGATCTCCCCGTTCTTCTGAAGGAAGCCGTAAGCGCACTTGGTAAGATCGGTATCTACCGTGCCGTAGTTCTTTTCCCAGCTTCTGTAAAGCTCGCCGGTATCAGACTTGACCTCTCCTGCCGACGCGGGAACAAGAGCATCAGCCTCGCTGATATATTTATCCGCCTTCGGGGTGGGAGTACCGTCAAACTCGGTAACTATTCTTGACATCTCGTTTGCCGCAAGATATGCAGGTCCGGGGGACGCTACGAGGTCGTCCACCTTGACGCAAACGGTGTTCTTCGCAGGAGCAACGTCGCCGCGGCGGGTGATTATAGCCGCGTGATAGAACAGACCGAACTTCGCAGGGTCGTTCCAGGTGGAGAAGATACCCTCGCGGTAAGGAACGCCGCCGATAGTCTGGGACGAGCCCTCTTTACCGAGCATCTTCATATTTTCAAGTCTGGTGCCGTAAGCGTAGGTATGTATGGTATATCCCGAATAGCCCTGAAGCGCGCCCATAGCCGCAAACCAGATAGGCGATTCCGCGCGGAAGCTGTTCGGCCACGGCATATCCCATTCGGATACGAACAGGGGCATACCGTCAACATGAGATTTTGAGAAAATAGTGGTACCGCAGTCGTGTACCTGCGTGATACCGCGGTTCATGCACGCCTTGTCATACTCGCCCCAGTGCCAATCGTAGAAATAGTGGTGATTGTCAATGAAGTCGGTGTCAAGGTGAGTCTTGGTGGTAGCGGCGTTAAGGTGCCAGTTGGTGCCGGTTATCGGAATCTTGATGCCGATCTCGCGCATATAGCCGTAGATCTCGGCGTAGTAAGCCTTCTCAACCTCTATTTTGTACTCAAGCAGAGGTCCGTGCACCTTTTCGTTTAAGTCGCAGTTCTCCGCGTCGTACTCAAGGCCTTTTTCGTCAAGCCACGCGCGGAAATTGCGGCGGAACTCGGAGGTGTAAGGCTCTACGTCTATCGGATACCAGGAGAAGAAATCGCACTCGTTTACTATCTCGGTCATAACGAACACGGGGTCGTCCTTATACGCAAGACCGGTGTAGGGATTGACGTGCGACCAAACGAGGTCGAACATCTCCTTCTGAAGCTCGATCAGACGGCGGTTGTACATACAGTACGGGCGCGCTTCGTCCTTGAGGGCAAGGGGATTTTCCACCTCGTCGCCGTTTTTGAACTTGCGATAGGTGAAGGTGTCCATATAGCAATAGATACCCTCACGCTTGAGGCAGTATATGAGATAGTCAAGTCTGTCCATACTCTCGGGATCGAGCTTTCTCGTGGTATCGATTCTCGGGCCCTTGGTGAACGCAAAGATGTTGGGAGTGTCCCACTCGGAGTCAAGCTGGTGGAATCTGACTATGTTTATGCCGAATTTGGCAAGGCGGAGAGCAACCTTCTCCGCGTAATCGTGGCTCGGAAAGTTAGCGCCGCCGTTAAAGTTAGTACCCCAGAATCGGCCGACGGTGCCGTCCTCAAACTCAAAGTGAGCGCCCGCCGCACGAAGAAATCCGTGCTTACCCGCAGGCTTTTCATCCGCGAACACGAAGCGCAGATCGATCGGCGCGTCGTCGGGATAGGCGGGGAAAGGAATAAAATCTGACATATCGTTCTCCTTTTACTTATATGACCTTGATACCGAGAATGGAGCAAAGATCGCGGAGAGCGCCGGTGTGATCGCCGTAAGCGATGAAGTAGTGCTGGCACGCAACCTTGTCTGCAAAATCCTCAACGTCGTCGATAACGACCTCAAGACCGGGGAGCTGAGGCGCGGGCTGAGTCCAGCCGCACTCTTCCCAGCGGCGGGGAGTGATGCCGTTACCCTTGACCATATGGAGATAGTACTCACCGTCAGCGTAAGCGAGGCGGCACATGGTAAGCTCGCCCGTCTTTACCTTGGATATATTGAGAATACCCTCGGAAAGCTCACCGAAAGCGGCGGGCATAACGGTAACCTTACCGTCAACTATCTCTGCGGGAACGAAGTCGGGAACGCCTGCAAGTACCTGGGTTTCAAAGAATTCGTAGAACTCAAGATATGCCGCGCACTGACCGGTAAGATGGCGGAGCATAAGCTGGGTTATCTGACCGAGCGCGTCGTTTTCCGGAACGGTGGAAAGATGGTCAACGTCGGAAAGGAGCATAAAGATCGGTGCCGGAGGATAGCCGAGAAGCTTCTTCATACCGTCAACGTCCTTGAGGGATATAGACTCGTATCCTCTCTCGCGGCAGATGTCGCGAACTGCAAGATAATATCCTGCCGCACGCATCATAGCCTCTTTGTTGGGCTCGCTCTTGAATTCCCATTTTGACATATGCTCGTCGATAACCGCCTGTTTTTCAGCGTCGGTAAATTTCTCGTATCTCTGTACCACCTCGAGCATCTCGAATGACTCTATCTCGGGGCCGATGGATTTTTTAAGGGAAGCACCGTCAAACAGAGTGCCGTAAAGGTTCATATCGCGGTAGCCCATCATACCTGCCTTTGCGTGGCGAAGCTCGGACGCGGCGATAGCGGCACGGCAGTACTGCGCTACCTTTTTAGCGCCGCAGGGCTTGCCTATAATATCGTAAACGTACTTGAAGGTGTAGCCGAGGTCAGAGAGAGTCTTGCGAAGGCCGGTAGTACCTGCCTGGTCGGCAGTGGTAACCAGACGTCCGTCATCCTCGTACCAGCCGCAAAGTCCCCAAAGAACTACGGGAAGGTGACGGTAGTGCTCTGCAACCTTGATTACCGCGTGGGTGGGGATCCAGCCCGCAACGCAGAGAATAAGAGCCTCAAACTTTTCAGCCGCAAGCGCGTCTACCGCTTTTTTGATGTCTTTTTCTTCATAATCGTCAGCTACGGGGAAAACGGAGACGAGGTCAAGACCCTCTGCCTCAAGAGCTTCCTTTGCCGCGCTGCATTTTCTGATAATTACGTCAACGGGGGTGTTTACCTCGCCGAAACCTACGAAACCTATTTTTTTCATTGCCATAAACCGCCTTTCCAGTTATTTAATCTATCATCAAGTTTTTTAAATCTTTCAAACGCCGCCTCGTACGCGCCCTTCTCGTAATCCTCGGACGGCGTGTAAACGAGATCGGTCTCAACTAATTTTTCAACCGCCGCTTCAACTGAGGCAAACTCGCCCGCGCCCACTCCCGCAAGTATTGCGGAACCGAGGCACGCGGTCTCAGTGTTTTTGAGGGTGGTCAAGGTCTTGCCTGTTACGTCCGCCTTGATCTTGCACCAAAGAGGACTCTGTGCGCCGCCGCCCATTATCTTGATCTTGTCGTAAGAACCGCCGAGATACTCAAGGTTGTTTCTCAGCATAAACGCGACAGACTCAAGAATACTGCGGGCAAAGTGTCCGCGTCCGTGAGCGAGGGACATTCCGAAGAACACGCCCTGCGCCGCGGGATTATAGTTGGGGATGGTCGATCCGCACAGATACGGGAGCATGGTAAGTCCCTCGCATCCGGGTTCGACCGCCGCCGCAAGCTCGTCAAGCTCTCTGAACGAAATATCGGGACAGAACGTGTTTCTGTACCATTTAAGCGCCATTCCCGCGGTCGGAGACCAAAGGAGCAGGCAGAATTTTCCGTCTATTGCGTGATAGTGGCAGGGGACTTTCGATTCGGGATCAAACGGAGGAAGCTTGTCGGTCACGGCACAAATAGCCATAGTCGTGCCGGTCATTTCGCTCATCTCGTTCTCACCGATGATTCCCGCGCCGACAGCACCCGCTATCTGGTCAAGCGCACCGCCCGATACGATAACGCCGTCATCGGTCGTACCGATTCTCTCACCGCTCTTTACAAGGCGGGGGAGATTTTCCCGCGTGATGCCGATATAGTCGAGCATCTCGTCCCACCAGTCGCCGCTATTCACGTCAAAATATATGGTGGACGACTGCATCGTGCGCTCCGCCGCAAACTCACCGGTGAGCTTATATATGAGATAATCCTCAAGCATAAATATCTTTTCGGTTTTCTCAAAAATCTCAGGCTCGTTGTTCTTGACCCAAAGCAGCTTTGAAGCAGGCCAGCCTGCGGTGATCTCGGGCTGTCCCGTCACCTCGTACACGCGCTTCTGTCCGAAAGCGGCTTCTATTGCCGCCGCCTCTTTTTCTGCGCGGTTGTCAAGCCAGACTATCGCGCGGCGCACGGGATTTCCGTCACCGTCGGTGAGGATAAGCGTCTCGCCCTGCGTATCTATCGCGAGCGCGTCTATCTTTACCGTCTTTTTTATCTCGTTTATCGCTTCAAGGCAGATCTTTACGTAATCCTCTGCCTCAAACTCGATAAAATCGCCGTCGTATATCAAGGTGTAATCCACCGTGTGAGACGCGAGCATCACGCCGTTTGAATCAAACGCGGCGGCTTTCAGCGACGTCGTGCCGACGTCAATACCAAGAAGATTCATCCCGGTCCTCCAAATTATACGTTAAGTTCGTTTCCGTCTGCGAGAAGCTCTGCATTCTCGGCGAGAACGGGATCAATGTGTCCTTTTATAAACTCGTCCACCTGCTCGGGAGCGCGGCCAACGTAGTTTTTCGGCTCAAGGTGAGCTTTGAGCTCGTCAAGAGTCATACCGAACGCCTCGTCTGCGGCGATACGCTCAAGCAGATCGTTGTCCTCGCCGTCCTCTTTGACGCGCTTGCCTGCCGCAACCGAGTGAACTCTGATTCTCTCGTGAAGATCCTGACGGTCTCCGCCGCGCTTTACCGCGTCCATCATAATGTTTTCGCTCGCCATAAACGGAAGCTCGCGCAGGATTCTCTGCTCGATAACCTTCGGGTAAACGACGATGCCGTTAGTTACGTTTATGTAAATGTTGAGAATTGCGTCAACCGCAAGGAAGCCTTCAGCCACCGAAAGTCTCTTGTTTGCCGAGTCGTCAAGCGTTCTCTCAAACCACTGGGTAGCGTTGGTAAACGCCGCGTTCTGCACGTCGCAGATCACGTAGCGTGCAAGAGAGGATATGCGCTCGCTTCTCATGGGATTGCGCTTGTAGGGCATAGCCGAGCTACCTATCTGATTCTTTTCAAACGGCTCCTCCATCTCCTTAAAGGAGGAAAGGATTCTCATATCGTTTGAGAATTTATACGCGCTCTGCGCGATGCCGGAAAGCACGTTAAGTACTCTTGTGTCGTACTTTCTCGTGTACGTCTGACCCGAAACCGGAACGGTCTTGGTAAAGCCGAATTTCTTTTCAACGTACTTTTCAATTCCCTTGATCTTCTCACTGTCGCCGGAGAAAAGGTCAACGAAGCTCGCCTGAGTACCGGTCGCGCCCTTTGAGCCGAGAAGTGCGAGGCTGTCGTACACGTTGTCAAGATCCTCAAGATCGAGCAGAAGCTCGTACAGCCAAAGGGTAGCACGCTTACCGACGGTGGTGAGCTGTGCGGGCTGAAGGTGAGTGTATCCGAGGGTGGGGAGATCACGGTATTTTACCGCAAAATCACGGAGATTTCCGATAACCTTGAGCAGTTTTCCGCGGACGATCTTCAGCGCGTCGCGCATGATTATCATATCTGTATTGTCGCCGACGTAGCAGGAGGTCGCGCCGAGATGAATTATCGCGCGCGCCTTGGGACAGCAGTCTCCGTAGGTGTGAACGTGCGCCATAACGTCGTGGCGGAGCTTTTTCTCGTAATCGGCGGCAAGATCGTAATCAATATCCTCGATATGAGCGTTAAGCTCTGCGATCTGCTCCTCGGTGATGTCAAGTCCCGCCTCACGCTCAGCCTCGGCAAGAGCGCACCAAAGACGGCGGAAAGTGCGAAACTTCATATTCGATGAGAAAAGATACTGCATCTCAGGGCCTGCATAGCGTCCCGCGAGCGGACTTTCATATCTGTCGTAATTCATATATAATCCTTCCTTTACGTATTAGGTAGATTTTTTCTTCAAATGCGATATTTATGATATATTTTACCATATCGGGCGGTAATAGTCAACGAAAAAAACCGAATATCGGCATAAAGTTTGCAAAACGTATAGACATAGAGCATTTTTGTGATATAATAGTGGAAAAAGATTTTTTCACCAAAAGAAAATTTTAACCGTGGATGTCACCTTTCGGTGAATTTTCAGTATTAATTTATGAGGGGGCTTTGAAATGACGTTCAAAGAGTTTTGCGACGACACCTTTGATGACGTCGCGGACATACCGCAAAAAAGCGATATTTACCGTGATATGGCGTCACGCGACGGCGAAGTAAGCCTCCCCAATGAGGTAACCGACGAGGTTGTGCGCTATTATTCCGACATGGTATGGCGTCTTGCGCTTACCAAAACACGCTCCGAATCTGACGCGGAGGACATCTTTCAGGAGGTGTTCTGCAAGCTGGTAATGAACGAAAAGCCGTTTGAGTCGGAGGAGCACAGAAAAGCGTGGATAATCCGCGTTACCATCAACTGCTGTAATTCGCATTTCGTTGCGCCGTGGAGACGTAATATCGGCTCGATCGAGGACGTTCTCATCGACGTTGCCGACGAGGACGCGGTAATGCCGGGAGACGAGGACGGACCTGACGTTTACGCCGAGGTGCTCCGCCTGCCGGACAATATGAAGGAGGTCGTGCTTCTCTATTACTACGAGGAGCTGTCCATCCGCGAGATAGCCGAAATTCTCGGCACAACAGAAGTAAACGTAAAGAAAAGACTGTCCCGCGCAAGGCAAAAGCTGAAGCTTGAGCTTGAAGGGGAATTCTGATAATACTTAAACCGGAGATGATTTGATGAAAAGATCCAATCTGCGCTCTGCTCTCGGAAAGATCCGTCCGAGCGAGGAGCTTATCACAAAAACGCTTGATAAAATGGAAAGCGAAAAACTTAAAAAAGTACCGAAATTCGAGGTAAGACAGAGCAATTTCTCCTTTGCGTACCGCCTCGCGGGCGCTATGTGCGCGCTGATACTGATAATCGGTGCGGGTGTTTATTTCGGTCGTGACACGGTAGTGTCCCCCGTGGCAGACTCGCAGGGTGGTTATCAGAGA
>CAZGHD010000034.1:0-18028 GCA_964525525.1 uncultured Lachnospiraceae bacterium
TATCGCGCAGAGCCCGCGCTTGAAACTTAGTTTTAGCAGCGCGATTGTCCGTTAAGGACATCGCGCTAAATGTGAGGATTTTGCTTATCTTGCCATAATCACGCCTTTGTGCATAATATGTGTATAGGAACTTTAGAAAACGGAGTGAGCAAATGGAGCCTGTACCGTATAACGTCTTAAAGCGAGCAAACGAAGCGGCGGTGTATAACCTGTATTTATACTTGACGCATATAAAAATTCCCGGGGAAAACACACCGCTGTGGGCGATCGTGCACGATTTGGAGGCGCATTTCAAAAAGCATCGGGCGAGCACCCGAAACAGCAGAGATATTACCCGACTTGATATTATCTCAAGGGTGGTGAGTGACGATCTCGCCATCGCAAATTCGCGTATCGGCAACCTGACCGTGTCAAAAAGCGGGCTTACCGCGTGCACCTTTGTAAATCCGGACGGAGAGGTGTTCTTCGCCTTCAAGGGGACGGGCAAGGGCGAGTGGATAGATAACGGAGAGGGACTGTCCGGTATCGCGGAGGAAAATACGTATAAATTTTACGACGCCGCCTCAAATGAGCCGTACACCGAAACGGTAAAGCAGGATCACGCGACAGACCAGCAGGTGGAAGCACTGAATTTCTTTTGCGAGACGGTGAAAAGAAACGGCTGGGGCGGAGATAACGAGATCACGGTCAGCGGGCACTCAAAGGGCGGAAACAAGGCGCAGTTCGTCGCGGTAAATTCAGGTCTTGTGACCGACTGTTACAGCTTTAACGGGCAGGGGTTTTCCCCCGAGGCGCTGGCGCACTTCAAAGCTCGATTCGGGGCGGATTTTGACTCCCGTCGGCAGAAAATATATAGCTTTTCCTCGCACAACGACTACATAAACGTGCTCGGAGAGCGGCTGATGCCAAAGGAAAATATCTGTTTTTTCGAGTCGCAGTTTGATTTTCATTATCTTGAATCAATGCTTGACGACAGCGGCAAATTCAATCCCCAAAGCGAGCAGGGACGGCTGTCAAAGTATGTGGAATCTCTGTCAGACAGGCTGATGCAGATCCGACCGTCTGTCAGAAAGTACGCAACGCTGGGGATAATGAATATTTTTCAAAAATTTCTGGGAGACGGCATCCCGGTAAACGGCGACGACGTCTCGGTAGAGCAAACGGTCACAGGGCTTGCCGTAACTGCAGATCTCCTGCTGCGGCAATTTTACGGGGAGTAAATATTAAAAATCGGACGGCAGGACCGTCCGATTCATCATATTTGTAAAATCTGATTTATTTCGAGCTGTCGAGGTACTTCCAGTAGCCCTTTATGTAGTCAAGTCCCGACCAGACGGTCATCACGGTCATCAGCACCATGGTAACGTAGCTGAGAACGTGATACTGACCGAACGCGCCGAGCACGATAGGCTCAAGCAGGATGGTCATGATGCACACCATCTGGGTTACCGTTTTGATCTTGCCGAGCCACTTTGCCGCGATTACCTCACCGGTCTTGCCGGAAACCAGCAGGCGCAGAGAAGTCACTGCAAGCTCGCGCATGATGATAACGGTGGTCGCGAAAATGAGGATCACCGGGAAAACGGGATCAAGGTCGCGGCACTTGATGAACAGCGCGAGAAGTGCGCCGATAACCAAAAACTTGTCAGCAAGGGGATCGAGGAATTTTCCGAAATCGGTGATAAGATTTTGGCGGCGAGCGATCATTCCGTCAAGCATATCGGTCAGCGAGATAAGTAAAAACAGCGCCGCCGAGATGATTCTCTGCCAAACGTCAAGATTTTTCATCGTCTCCGGAATGGGAAGCATAATGACTATCATGCAAACCGGAACGAGAATGATTCTCAGCACGGTAAGTCTGTTGGGTAAATTCATTTTACTCATTTCTTTCCTCCTGTTTTTGCGGGAACAGCGCGTCCCACAAGGTCGTAATCCATCGCTTCTTCAATCTTTACGTCTACAAAGGTACCCGGACGGAGTTTTTTCTTTGATGAGAAATAGACCTTGCCGTCTATTTCGGGCGCGTCTGCCTCCGACCTGCCGTAGTAGGTCTCGGCAACCACGTCGTAGTCCTCACAGATGACGGTCAACGTCTGACCGACCTTTGCGGCGTTGTTTGCCGCGCTGATCTCAAGCTGGCGGCGCATAACAGCGTCAAGTCTGTCCTGCTTTACCTGCTCGTCGATCTGATCTTCAAAATTATATGCGGGAGTGTCCTCCTCGCGGGAGTAGGTGAACACGCCGAGACGGTCGAATTTCGCTTCCTCAACGAAATCGCACAGCTTTTTGACGTCTTCGTCTGTCTCACCCGGGAATCCGACGATGAGAGTGGTACGGATAGTGATTCCGGGAACGCCCTCACGCAGGCGCTTTACCGCACTGCGTACAGCCTCCTCGCCTCCGCGGCGGTTCATGCGGCGGAGCACCCTGTCGGATATGTGCTGAATGGGCAGGTCAATGTATTTCAGTATTCTCGGACTGTAATTCATCGCCTCGATCAGCTCGTCTGTGACCGCTTCGGGATAGCAGTAGAGCATGCGGAACCACTCGATCTGCGTCTCGTCCACAAGACGGCGGAGCAGCTCGGGCAGGTGGTATTTACCGTCAAAATCGTAGCCGTAGCGGGTAACGTCCTGCGCGACGAGGGTAAGCTCCTTTACTCCCTGACCGCCGAGGATCTTCGCCTCGTGGATCAGCTCGTCCATCGGGCGGGAACGGAATTTTCCGCGTATCGACGGGATCACGCAGTAGGTGCAGTGGTTGTCGCAGCCCTCTGCGATCTTGAGGTATGACGAATATTTCGGGTCGGAAACTATGCGGTCTCCGCCGAGAGGAGAGGTGTTTTTGTCGCCGAGAGCGGTGAATTTTTCTCCCGCCGCGGCACGCTCTACCGCCTCGCAGATGTCGTCAATACTGCCGATGCCGACAACCGCGTCAACCTCGGGGAGCTCGCCGTAGATCTGCTCGCCGTAACGCTCTGCCATGCAGCCGGTGACAACTATCGCCTTGAGCGAACGGTTCTGCTTGAGCCACGCGACGTCAAGAATATTGTCGATAGACTCTTTCAGCGCGCTCTCGATAAAGGCGCAGGTGTTGACTATCACCACGTCCGCGTCTATGTCCTCTTTGACCAGCTCGTGGCCGTTTTTCTTGAGCTTCGCGGCCATGACCTCAAGGTCAAGCTGGTTTTTGGGACAGCCGAGAGATATAAGTCCAATTTTCATGTTTTTATCCTTTTAATACTTTTTAATATAAGTTATTCTTTTTCCGACACGGCGAGCGAGATCTCACCGCGGCTAAAACCGTATCTGAAAAGTGCCGATACCGCGCGGCGGTATCCGTCGGGATCGGTCGGGAGCGAGCCGCCGTATTTTTTCGCGATCATAGCGCGGCACGCGGCAATAAACGTCTCGTGCGGAATACCGTCCATGACCTCGTCCACCGTCTCGCGGGAAAAGCCTTTCGCGTACATTTCGCTGATTATGCGGGATCTGCCGTAGTTCTTTTTTTCGAGGTAGTAGCGGACGGCGCGGCGCGCGAATCTAAGCTCATTGATAAGTCCGCGCTCTGCGAGAATTTCCGCGGCGCGGCGCGCGGCGGCGGGGGAAAAACCTTTGGTACGGAGCTTCCGCGTCATAGACGTTACCGTCGCGTCACCAAAGTCAAGGAGATCTATCCCGCGCAAAACGGCGGAATAAGTCTCTGATTCTTTTTCAAGATAGGCAAAATCCTCGTCGGAAATGCGTTCTCCGACCCTCCCCTGCCATTCAAGATAGATCTCGTCGGGCAGGGTGAGCGAGATGTCCCCGCCCGCGTCCGGGCGGAAAATGAAGTCCACGCCCTCGCCCACACGCGGGCGAACGTGTGAAAATGTTATTCCTTGTGGCATAATTTATAACCGTCCGTTAGGTTTAGGTTAATATTCTAAAAACTATGGGAAAAAGCGGCGCAGATTTATTCTGCGTAAGATTGGGTTCGGGTCCCAATCTTAGCTTTTTCGTGAGACAGGGTAACTTGCATTTTGACTAATATACAAATTACATACCCTGTCATTACTCCATATCGAGTACTCTTATATCAAATTCATCCCCGTCGAGGTCGTCGTCAAGCTCGGCTTTTTCAAGCTCGTCGATCTCCGCGCTCTGATAAAGCGCACGAACCTTTGCCTCAACCTCTGCCATTATGTCGGGATTGGTCTCAAGGAACTTACGTACGTTGTCCTTACCCTGACCGATGCGATCCTCGCCGTAAGAGAACCACGCACCGCTCTTCGCGATAACTCCGAGGTCTACCGCGATGTCGAGAATCTCGCCCGACTTGGAAATGCCCTTACCGTAAAGAATGTCAAACTCCGCTACCTTAAAGGGGGAAGCGACCTTGTTCTTTACGACCTTGGCGCGGGTGCGGTTGCCGTAAACGTCACTGCCGTTCTTGAGCGCCTCAACCTTGCGGACGTCAATTCTGACAGACGAATAGTACTTGAGCGCGCGTCCGCCGGGAGTGGTCTCGGGGTTGCCGTACATAACTCCGACCTTTTCGCGGAGCTGGTTTATGAAAATAACGATACAGTTGGTCTTGGAGATAGAGCCGGACAGCTTACGGAGAGCCTGGCTCATAAGGCGAGCCTGAAGACCCACGTGGGACTGACCCATCTCGCCCTCGATCTCCGCCTGCGGAACGAGCGCGGCAACAGAGTCGATTACCACGATGTCGATAGCGCCGGAGCGCACGAGCGATTCGGTAACGTCCAGCGCCTGCTCACCCGAGTCGGGCTGGGAAACGAGAAGCTCGTCAATATTAACTCCGAGAGCCTTTGCGTAAACGGGGTCGAGCGCGTGCTCCGCGTCGATAAACGCCGCCTGACCGCCCTCGCGCTGAACCTCCGCGATAACGTGGAGCGCAACGGTGGTTTTACCCGAGGATTCGGGACCGTAAATCTCGATTATTCTTCCGCGCGGAACTCCGCCGATGCCGAGCGCCATATCAAGAGAGAGCGAACCTGTGGAAACGGCAGAAACGTTGAGGTCAGCCGTGTCGCCGAGCTTCATTATAATGCCCTTGCCGTAGTTTTTCTCCATCTGGGAGATAGCCGTGGACAAGGCTTTCTTTTTGTCCTCCGCCTCAAGCGGAACTACTACGTCTTTTTTCGCGGTCTTTTTCATTATAGGGGTTTCTCCTTTCGGAAAAATATTTTCGTTTTAATTATATATTAAAGGTTTTTCATTACGTAATCTGCAAACTGCTCGCAGGTAGCGCCGGTGTCGCGTCCGGTAATGGTGAGCGCCTTGTCCTCGAACATACAGAAGTCGAGAGCCTTTGCAAGGCGGTCGGACTCTGCCTGATAGCCGATATGGGAGAGCAGAAGAACGGTCGCGCGGAGCATGGAGCAGGGGTCTGCGTAAATGCCTCTGCCTTCCTTCATCATTCTGGGCGCGGAGCCGTGGATAGCCTCGAACATCGCGTATTTCTTACCGATGTTAGCGGAGCCCGCAGTGCCGACGCCGCCCTGGAATTCAGCCGCTTCGTCTGTGATGATGTCGCCGTAAAGGTTGGGGAGAATGAACACCTCAAACTCGGTGCGGCGCTTTTCGTCAACCAGCTTTGCGGTCATAATGTCGATGAACCACTCGTCTGTGGTGATGTCTGGATACTCTTTTGCCATCTCCTCGCAGATGCGGAGGAACTTACCGTCGGTGGTCTTGATTACGTTCGCCTTGGTAACGACCGAAACTCTCTTTTTACCGTTGTTTTTAGCGTACTCAAACGCAAGACGCGCGATTCTCTCGGTACCCTCGGTGGTGGTAACTACGTAGTCGATAGCAAGGTCGTCGGTGACGTTCACACCCTTGGAGCCGACAGCGTAACCGCCCTCGGTATTCTCGCGGAAGAAGGTCCAGTCGATGCCCTTTTCGGGAACTTTAACGGGACGGACGTTTGCAAAGAGGTCAAGCTCACGGCGCATAGCAACGTTCGCGCTCTCGATATTCGGCCACGGATCGCCCGCGCGGGGAGTGGTGGTCGGACCCTTGAGGATTACGTGGCACTTTTTGAGTTCTTCAAGCACGTCGTCGGGAATAGCCTTGCCGACAGCCGCGCGGTTCTCGATAGTAAGTCCCTCTATGTCGCGAAGCTCTACCTTGCCTGCCGCTATCTCGTCCTTTAAGATATGCTCAAGCACGCGTCTTGATGCCGCGGTGATAACCGGGCCGATGCCGTCGCCGCCGCACACACCGATGACTATTTTATCAAGCTTTGAGTAGTCTATCGCGTCCTTGTTCGCGTTTATTCTCTCAACTCTCTCAAGCTGTTCGCGAAGGAGTGCTTCGTATTTTTCGGTTGCAGTTTTTATTATCTGATCGTAGTTCATTTTCTTTTCTCCTTTGAGGTAATTTTTATCAAAAATGCGTAAAAATCGGGTGATATTTTGCACATTCGGTTAACTTTTCTAAAAGCGGATTTTTATTTCCAAAAAGTGGGTTTTGCACTTTTCCACAGGGTTTTCCACAAAAACAAGTGAAAAAAGCCTTGATTTATAAGGTTTTCCACTGTTTCGAGGGGTAGTTTTCCACAGATGTGGAAAACTTTTTTGAAAAAGTTGTGGAAAACTGTCAGTTTGCGCTTGCGTTAAGATTGGTGCCTGCGATCTTACCTGAGAGGAATTCAAAGTACCCCTGCGCGCCTACCATAGCGGCGTTATCACCGCAAAGTGAGAGCGGCGGAACACAGAATCTGACGGATTTTTTCTCGCACAATTCGCCTAAAGCGCGGCGCAGATGCGAGTTTGCCGCAACGCCTCCCGCAAGCACGAGTGTCTTTGCGCCGGTCGACTCAAGCGCGGCTTTTGCCTTGTCCGAAATGCCTGTGCATATCGCGCGGGTAAGAGACGCGGCGAGGTCCTCTCGGTTTATCTCTATCCCTTTTTGCTCGGAATTATGTATGTAGTTGAGGCACGCGGTCTTGAGTCCGCT
The DNA here is from genome assembly GCA_964525525.1 of uncultured Lachnospiraceae bacterium. GTDB lineage: Bacteria > Bacillota > Clostridia > Oscillospirales > CAG-272 > RGIG2161. The sequence goes on from CAZGHD010000034.1 coordinate 6,969, forward strand.
AAAGGACAGATCAAGCGTACCTGTCAGAGCCGGCGAGGGCAGAGTAATTGCGTTCGGGTCGCCGAGTGCGGCGAGCTTGTCCATCTCCGCACCTGCGGGATACGGACAGCCGATAACGCGTCCCACCTTGTCAAACGCTTCGCCCGCGGCATCGTCTCTGGTGCCTGCAAGGTAATTCCACTCGGTCTCGCTCTTTACCTCGTAAAAACAGGTGTGACCGCCCGAAACTATCAGGGCAAGGAACGGAGGCTTCAGGTCCTTATACGCAAGATACGCCGCCGCCGCGTGGGCGCGGATGTGATTTACCGGCACGAGGGGGATCGAGTGCGCGTAGGCAAAGGATTTTGCAAAATTCATGCCGACAAGCAGTGCACCGATCAGTCCGGGCGCGTTTGTGACCGCGACAGCCCCGACGTCGGATATTTTCGCGCCTGCGACCGAGAGTGCCTCGTGCGTGATGCCGGAGATCGCCTCTATGTGGGCGCGCCCCGCTATCTCGGGGACGACTCCGCCCCATTTTCTGTGTATTTCTATCTGCGACGCGACGATGTTGGAGCGTATCTCCCTCACCCCGTCCGCCATTTCAACGACGGCGGCGGAGGTCTCGTCGCAGGATGATTCAAAAGCTAAAATAAGCATTGTGTCCTCTTTGCATCTGAATTGCGTCCTCGGTCGGCTTGGAATAGTATTTTTTACGCCTGCCGATCGTTTGGAAGCCGAATTTTTCATATAAAGATATTGCTGCCTGATTGGATTCCCTCACTTCAAGCAGGAGAAGCTCGCATCCGCGCGCGGTGGCTCCGTCTATCATAGCCTGCATCAGGGCAGAGCCGATTCCGCGCCCGCGCTCGTACTCGGAGACCGCGATGTTGAGGATCTGCGCCTCGCCAGAGAGGCAGTAGACTATCGCGTAACCGAGAAGCTCGCCTCCGTCCGACGTCGCCGCAAAGAACAGCGAGTGCGGACTCTCAAAGGATGAGAGCAAGGAGGACGGCGACCACGCGTCCGAAAATGTGATCTGCTCAAGCTCGTAAACGTCGTCAAGCTGTGAGGGGTCAAGGATATCAACTGTAAAGTTTCTCATATTGCTCCTAAGGTTAAAGCTGATTTATCGCGTCCTTTATGGTACGGAGCGCTTTCATGTAGTCGTCAAGCGTTCCGCCGTAGGGGTCGGGAACGCTGACTCCGAGCGGGGACAGCTTGTCCGAGTATTCGGGAAACGCGGTGAGAATGGCAAACAGATGCCCGTCGGTAAGTCCGAAAACCCTGTCGGCGCGCTCCATTATCTCCGCGTTAAGCTGGCGCGCGGTGTGCGCGTGATAATCCGAGTGCTCGGTCGGCTCGATTCCCATTTCTTCGAGAGCCGTGACCGCATTCTGCGCGATGGGCGCGGGATACGGAACGCTTATTCCCGCGCTTTCGGCAATTATGCCGCGATCGCGCAGGAGATAGTTTGCTACCGCCGCCGCCATCGGTGAGCGGCAGGTGTTTCCTGTGCACACGAATAGGTAAACGAGCGGTTTTTCTTCATTAATTATTATATCTTTTTTGTTTTCTGCTAAAGTGTTCATCATAAACTCTTAATTTTGAAATAATCCCTGCTGCTCGCCCTCGTCCCCGCGAAACGGAATTCCGAGGTGCTCGTATGCGGCGCGGGTGACGCATCTGCCGCGCGGAGTGCGGCTGAGGAAGCCTATCTGCATCAGATACGGCTCGTAAACGTCCTCAAGGGTGATAGCCTCCTCACCGACGGTGGCGGCAAGGGTCTCAAGTCCGACGGGACCGCCGCCGTAATACTTGATTATTGTCTGCATCATGCGTCTGTCGGTGTTGTCAAGTCCGAGGTCGTCTATCTCAAGTCGGGAGAGCGCGTAGCTTGCGATCTCGCGGGTGATCCTGCCCTCGTTTTCTATCTGCGCGAAGTCGCGCACGCGGCGAAGCAGTCTGTTCGCGATACGGGGAGTTCCGCGTGAGCGCGCGGCTATCTCTCGCGCGCCTTCGGGGTCTATCTCAATACCGAGAATGCCCGCAGATCTGGTAACGATGAGGGACAGCTCCTCGGTGGTGTAAAGCTCGAGCTTAAAGGTCACTCCGAATCGGTCGCGGAGCGGAGTGGATAGCTGACCGGCTCTGGTGGTCGCGCCGATGAGGGTGAATTTCGCAAGCGGAAGTCTGATGCTTCGCGCCGCGGGACCCTTACCGATGATCAGGTCAAGCGCGTAGTCCTCCATGGCGGGGTAGAGAATTTCCTCAACCGAGCGGTTCAGTCGATGTATCTCGTCGATAAACAAGACGTCGCCCTCAGAGAGATTGGTGAGCAGAGCGGCAAGATCGCCCTGTTTTTCTATCGCGGGGCCGGAGGTTATTTTGATGTTGACCCCCATTTCCGCGGCAATTATCGTGGAAAGTGTGGTCTTACCGAGGCCGGGCGGGCCGTAGAGAAGCACGTGGTCAAGAGTTTCTCCGCGCATTTTTGCCGCACCCATAAATACCGCGAGATTTTCCTTTGCCTTTTCCTGACCGATGTACTCGGACAGAGCCTTCGGGCGGAGTCCCGTATCGGTTTCGGCATCCTCTGCGGTGTATGAGGTAGAAACTATTCGGTTTTCTAAGTCAAATTCTTCTTCCTGCACTTGTTTGACCTCCTTTTTCTTAATTTTCAACTTTCAACTTTCAATTTTCAACTTCTACGTACATCTTAAAGTCGGTCACTATCATCACCCTGTCGATGTCGTCGGGGTGGACGGCGGGCTTGATTATCGCGGTCTTCGTGCGCGCGGAGGCGTCAAGCTCGATGCTCTCAACCGTTCCGATAAGAAGTCCGCGCGGGTATATCTCGCCAAGTCCGCTTGACAGTATGCGGTCGCCTACCTCAAGGTCAGCGTCCGCGTCTATATATTTGAGTCGGCACAGCCAGTCGTAGCGTAGCTCAAATTCGCCCTCAACTACTCCGACAGCGCCCGACCTCTCCGCATATGCGCCGACAGATACCGAGGTCTCCACCAGAGTCATTACCTTGCACCACGTCGTTCCCACCTCGGAAACGTATCCGACGATGCCGTCTGCGGTGATCACCGGCATATTGCGCTCGATTCCGCTGTACGAGCCTCGGTCAAGTGTGAAGGAGGTCAGATAGTTGCCTGCCTGACGGTTGATGACCTTCGCCTCGGTCAGCGAGTAGTCGGAATGTGTACGGCGCAGTTCAAGATAGTCGTACAGCCACTCGTTTTCCTCCTCAAGCAGTTTCGCGTTGTAAATATCGTCCTCCATCTGCTTGATGCGCTCTTTCAGTTCCTCGTTTTCCTCTGCCAAGCGATCAAACTCGGTGAAATAATCGGTAAATCCGTGAAGTCCGTCACTGACGTAGTCAAACACCTTTACAAAAGGCGATGCGAGAACGCCCACGGCGTCTCTGACGTAGGAAGAAAGCCCCATTATCGAAAGCACCGACGGCACGATTACGAGCACGAGGGAAATTATGAGGATTATTATGAAAAACTTGCTTTTGAAAAAGTGAAGCAAAGCGATCTCCTCCTTGTGGGAGAATTTTTATCTCGTTCTGTAAGAAACGCTGTCGCCGAGGGTCTTTTCGGGAGATTCGATAACCCGTCCGATACCGAGCGCCACGCAGTCAAGCGGCATTTTAGCCACGTTCGTACGGATGCCGGTCACGCGGAAGATCAGATTGGGCAGTCCCGCAAGCAGCGCGCCGCCGCCCGCGAGCATGATTCCGTTGTCGTAAATGTCTGACGCAAGCTCGGGCGGAGTGTTCTCAAGGGTGGTGCAGATGCACTCAACTATGTGAGTTACCTCCTCGTCCATCGCTTCCATCAGTTCTTCTGACGCGATGGTCACGGTCGCGGGAAGTCCTGTGAGCAGGTTTCTGCCGCGAACGTCCATAGTTCCGGGATTGATGCCCGGGAACACCGAGCCGATCGTCTTTTTGAGATTTTCTGCGGAAACGTCACCGATGATGACGTTGTATTTGCGCTTTACGTAGTTCATTATCGCGTCGTCCAGTCGGTCTCCCGCGGTACGCAGGGAGTTTGACAGAACTATTCCGCCAAGGCTGATGATAGCCACCTCGGTGGTTCCGCCGCCGATGTCTACTATCATGTTTCCTCTCGGGGAGGCTATGTTAAGACCTGCGCCGATAGCGGATGCGATAGGCTCCTCAATAAGAGCGACAGATTGCGCGCCCGCCTCAAGAGTTGCGTCCTCTACCGCGCGCTTTTCAACCTCGGTCACGCCGTAAGGAATGCAGACGATGACCTTCGGGCGGGAGAAAAAGCTGTTGCCCGAGACTTTTTTGAAAAAGCGGTGAAGCATTTTAGCAGTCACGTCAAACTCCGCGATAACGCCGTCGCGTAAAGGCTTGAACGCAGTTATAGAGCCGGGGGTCTTGCCGAGCATCAGCTTTGCCTCGCCGCCGACGGCAACCACCTTTCCGCCGCGCGCCTCACGCGCAACGACAGACGGCTCGCGCAGGATTATCCCGCGCCCTTTTTCGTATATCAAAGTGTTGGACGTTCCAAGGTCAATACCAAAATATTTCAAACTGTTTTACCTCCAACTTTATCTTAATATCTTTTCTCCGAGATCTATTCCGAATTCCTCTTTTGCGAGGGTGACCAGCGGGCAGATAGGCAGTCCGACGGTGGCAAAATAGTCCCCGCGGATGGCGGTCACAAACATAGACGCGCGTGCCTGGATCCCGTACGCGCCGGCTTTGTCAAGCGGCTCGCCCGTCTTGACGTACGCGTCGATCTCCTCGTCAGACAGCTCTCTGAAAACTATGTCGGTAGTCACCGGACGGCTGACCGTTCTGCCGTCTTTTGAGAGCGCTATGCCGGTACAGACCTGGTGTACCGAGCCGGAGAGTGCATGGAGCATCCGGGATGCATCCGCCGCGTCACGCGGCTTTCCGAGGATCTCTCCCTCGTAAAACACCACCGTGTCCGCCGAGATCACAAGCGTGTCGGGCGATATAGAGTGCGCTTCTGCCGCCGCACGCGCCTTGCGCTCGGCGAGCAGGCAGACCGCCTCCTCCGGGTGCATACCGGCAGGGATAGTCTCGTCGGCGTCGCCGGTTTTTATTTCAAATTCAAGTCCGAGTCCTGCGAGAAGCTCTTTTCTTCTCGGGGATGCGGACGCAAGAACTATCTTCATTTTAATCAAATATCTTTCGGTTTATTTTTCGGAAAATATTATTTTCTGGGAAATATTATTTTCTGGAAAATTTTATTTTCCCGTAGATCCGAAACCGCCCGCGCCGCGCTCGGTCGCGTCAAGCTCGTCTACCTGAATGAAATTCGCGCGCTCGATAGGCATAAACATAAGCTGAGCCACGCGTTCGCCCACCTCGACGGTGTAATCCTCGGTGCCGTTATTGATAAGCGACACGAAGATCTCGCCGCGGTAGTCTGAATCTATTACCCCGATGCCGTTAGCAAGGGACACGCCGAACTTTGTGGAAAGTCCGCTTCTCGCGCAAACGAGCGCGACGTAGTACGGCGAGCCGATCGAGATCGCGATTCCGGTAGGAATCAGCGCGCGGCCGCGCGGGGAAATTTTAACGGCAGAGTCAGCGGCAGATGCGAGATCCAGCGCCGCCGCGCCGTCCGTCTTATACTCGGGGAGATTTACCCCGTCGCGAAGAATTTTTATCTTAACGTCAAGCATAATGGTCTCCAAAAAGTTGATTAAGTTTAAAAGTATAACGTACGCTCACCCCGCCCGAGATTCCGCCTTGCTTACGCTCGGCGCTGCTACGCAGTTCGATTCCGCTTCGCTCCACTCAGAATGACACGGGCGGTAGTTGCTCTTATTTACTCTATCCCGAAATCGCGCATGGTCTCCATCGCCCTGTCGCACAGAGCGTCAAAATCTACCTTCGCCTGCTGGTCGAGAACTTTAGCCAGCTCGGGCTTGGTCTTGGGGTGGCGGGGGGTGAAGACCGTACAGCAGTCCTCATACGGGAGAATAGAGGTCTCAAACGCGCCCATTGCACGGGAATATCTGACTATTTCGTCTTTGTCAAGTCCGATGCAGGGGCGGAAGATAGGCATATCCACCACCGGATCGGTCACGTTGATCGCCTCAAGCGTCTGGCTTGCCACCTGACCGAGGCTCTCGCCGGTTATCAGCGCGCCGCAGTGGAAATTACGCGCAACGCGTCCTGAAAGCTCCATCATAAATCTGCGGAGCAGAAGTGTAAAGTAATCCTCGTCGCACTTGTCGCGCAGCTCCTCCTGAATTTCGGTGAGCGAGATCGCGTGCACGAACATCGGGCCGGTGTAGCCGGACATTATATCGGCTAAGGCAAGCACCTTGTCAAGTGCCTGCTCGCTGGTGTAGGGGTAGCTGTCAAAGTGCAGGCACTCTATTTTCATGCCGCGCTTTGCCATCATATATCCCGCGACGGGGCTGTCTATGCCTCCAGATAGAAGCAGAAGTCCGCGTCCGCTGGTGCCGACCGGGATACCGCCCGCGCCCTTTTCCTGACCGACGTGAAGATACGCGCCGTCTCCGCGGATCTCTATGTTTATCACCGCGTCGGGATTATGTACGTCAACCTTGATCGAGTGGCGCGCGGACAGCACCGCACCGCCGACCTCACCGCATATCTCGGGAGATTTGAGCGGAAAGGCCTTGTCCGAACGCTTTGCCTCACACTTAAAGGTGCGCGCGCGCTCCATCGTGGGGAGAAGCTCTCGTACCACCGTTTCTTTTATAACGTCCATATCCTTTTCGCACACTATCGCGCGGGAAATTCCGGTAAAACCGAAGGTCTTTTTCGCCGCGTCGTACATCGCGTCAAACTGCGCGTCTGTCGTGTCCTCGCTCGGAACCACGAAAACCGTGCTCTGTGCCGAGGAAATACTGAATTTTCCGCCTATTTTTGACGCGCGGCGGCGAAGCTCGCGAAGCATCATATTCTCAAAATTCGAGCGGTTTGCTCCTTTGAGAATGACCTCGCCGTATTTCAAAAGGATTACTTCTTTCATAGAGTCCTCACTTTTACAAATTTTAGTTTTGTCTGTCACAGCTTTGACAGCACCGCAAGAGCGGCGCGGATTATCTCCTCAAGCTCCATGTTTTCCGCTTTGACAGATTTTAATGCGGACAGAGCCTCCGCACGGCTGTAACCGAGCACGAGCAGAGCGTTCTGCGCCTCGGACAGCTTGTTTTGACCGCCGTCGGTTTTCGCGGCGGCAATAAATGTGTCTGCCGCGCCGGAGCTTGACTTTTCGATCGCACCGAGCTTGTCCTTCAGTTCAAGAACTATGCGCGCCGCGCTCTTTGCACCCACGCCCTGCGCGCGGGAGATCGCCTTCGTGTCCTCGGATATTACCGCGAGCGCAAACTGCTCGGGCGACATTATCGAAAGTATAGCCATCGCCGCCTTCGGGCCTACGCCGGATACCGAGATCAGCATTTTGAAGGTGGACAGCTCCTCTTGTGTGGCAAAGCCGTAAAGCTCCATCGCGTCCTCTCTGACCGAGAGGTAGGTGTACAGCTTTACGCGCGGCGGATTCTTTTCGTCAAACGGCGGGAGAGTGTTCTGCGTGGTCTGGCTGATCGTCAGCTTATATCCTACACCGCCGCAATCTATTACCGCCATGCCCGACTCAAAGTAGGTCAGGCCTCCGTTTACGTGGTAAAACACGGTTGTTTCTCCTTAGTTTTCTGTTTCTGTTTCGGATTCTGCGTTTTCGGCTATTTCCACGTTTTCTGGCATGGTGTCCTTTATCGGAAGCGGGAAAACCGTCACTCCGTCAAGTACTGTCGGATCTGCGCCTTCCGCGGCTATCGCCTTTTTACGGCGGCGGCGGAAGAACTCGTCAAAGAACCAGAGTGCGGCAAACGCTACAAACGATACTCCGGAAATTACCGAGCCGAGCACGAAGGATTTCGGCATATAGCGAAGCTCAAGAGTGTGCTCGCCGGGCTCAAATACGTTAAACGCGATAAGCGCGTCGATAGTTTCGTAGATCTCAACCTTTTTGCCGTCAACGTACACCTGCCAGCCCTCGTCGTAAGGAATGGTGGTGAACACGGTGGGGCGGTCAACGGTCGTGGTGATAGTGCCGGTGAAGTGATCCTCTGAGAAGTTCTCGTCGATCTTGTAGGTGTAGCGTGCGAGCTCGGGCATGATCTCGCGGAACAGATCCTCGTCAAGATAGTAGAGGTAGTGCGACGAGTCGTTAGCGAGGTAGAGCACGTCCTCCTGGAGGGTCATCGTGATGGTGATCTCGGGAGTGTCTGACGCGACTATACTGCCTTTTCTGCCGATGTTGACGATACGCATAGTCTCGTTGCCAAAATAGGTGCCGTTTGCCACGCCGTTGATCTGCATCTTGCACTCACGCGGATAGGTGGTGGCAAAATACGAGTAGATCTGCACCTCTTTTTCAGGGGACTCAAAGGTGAATACCACCTTCGGGTCGCCTGAGGTACCGTCAGCGGTATATTTCTTGTGGCCGGTGACGTAGCTGATAGTTACGTTGTCGTCGGTCATTGACTTGAGCTTGAGCGGAACGAACAGCTCAACGGTTGAAGCGCGTCCGAGCATTTCGGTCACCAGCGCATTCATATAATCAAAGGGATTGTAGTAGTCTTCGGGGTTGACGCCGTTTATCTCGCTTGATACCGCGGTCGCAATCGACAGCGCGTATCTGTTGTAGTAAGCGGTTATCGTCTTTTCGTCAGAATCCTCCGGCGGCGCTACCGTGAACGCCACGTCGTAAAGATCTGACTGCTTGTCCTCCGAAAGGATGTATTTAAGACCGAGGATAGAGTCTGAAACCGGGGTGCCGCCGAGATATTTTGACCAGTGCGACTTTGAGGAAAGTCCCATCTTGGCAAGGAAATCTATGGTGGAACGGTTCAGGGTAGATGTGGAGTTGGTAAGACCGAAGTTGCCGAGGGTCATTGAGTCGTTAGTCTTTCTGTGCTCGGTCTTCTCCGCGCGGTAGAACGAGCTGTCGTAAAGCTCGAGCTTGTCAAACGCGGGCTTCCAGTGATCCATAAAGGAAACGTAAGAGGTACGCGAGGACATAACCACGTCGTTGTCAAGCGCGATGACGTTAAGAAGTCCCGCCGCAAACAGCTCAAGGCAGGCGAGCACGAGGATGATCATAGCCGACTGGTTGACGAATACCGATCTCATAGCCGAGTGTGTTGCAAGCAGATAAACCGCAACGCAGGCAAGGGACAGCCAGATAGCGTCTATGTCGGGCATGGATTCGTAATCCAGCTTCTGAATTACCAAGAGAAGTGCCGCGATAAACGCGCAAACTCCGAAAACGGTGGAGAATTTGAACTCTTTGATATGCTCGTACGCCTTTTCTGCGGCAACCAGCAAAACGAAGCAGAACATAAAGCTGTAACGGCAGTTGAGCCAGTTGGGACGCTGGAATCCGTGCCATACCATGTCAAGCACCTGGGTGTTGAAGCTCATTACGAAGAACAGGAGCAGTACCGCAGTTGCGATTCTCTCTTTTACCGAGAATTTATTACACAGGAAGTAAAGCGGAAGCATAATAACGCCGAACACACCGCAGTAGATAAAGGGCAGACCCTCGGGGCGCACGGTGTCGTAGCTGCCGGGGAACAGCTTTGTAACGATGTCAAGGAAATCGTACTGCTGTGAGAATGTATACGTCGGGTTAGAGAAGGTAGTCTTACCGAAGGTAAGCGCGTAGTAAGCGGAGAGGATTATCACCGCGGAAATACCCACGCCGATAAGACTGTAAACCGCGATTCTCACGAATGAACGCAGGAAGTGGCTGCGCTCGCGAAGCGGATTGTTTTCGCCGTCCTCCGAGTGCGCTATCCAGTAGTAGAAGAAGTACGCGGCGACGAAAATGCACATCATATATCCGATGTAGAAGTTTGAGAGCACGGAGAGGGAAAGGAAGATGATGAACATCTTGTATTTTCCGTATTTTATAATGTTCTCAACGCCGAGCGCAACGAGGGGGAGGAATATCATGTTGTCTATCCACATAGTGTTGTGCTGCTGAACCACCGCGTAGGAGGACAGCGCATACATCATGGAGAAGAAAACGGTAGATATGCGGTTAGCACTGGGTCTGGTCTTGTGGATGTAAAAACCGAAGGTAGCGCCCGAAAGTCCGCACTTGAGCAGGAACATAACGAGTAGAGCCTCGGTAATCATACCGTCGGGGAACAGCGCGGTAAGGAAGGAGAACGGGCTCGCGAGATAATACGCGTAAATTCCCATAAACTCGCCGCCGAGCGCGCGGGAGAACGAGTAAAGGAAGGAGCCGCCTTCGCGAACTATGTTACGCAGTGCCTCAAAGAAATAGACGTACTGACCGTTTAGGTCGAGCACCAGCACCGAGTTTTCGCCGAACGGGAAAACCTCCATCGCGATGTAGATAAGCCACATAAGCAGCGCGGGAATGAGAAACGCGGCGGTAAGATAGCCGTATTCCGCCCACAGCTTGGCAAATCGGGGGAAACGGGGCGCTTTTTTCTCCGCGGGAGCCGATTCTTCTTCGGGCGCAGCCGTTATTACGATGTTTTCGTTATCCATTTTTCTACCCTCTTTTTTAACTGTTTTGATCGTCCGCTTTGACAGGACGGACGCGTTTTATCGAACGTTCAAGCTTAACTCTCGGCACGGTCATATCCCGTCCGCAGCCGAGACAGATCACTCGCACGTCACTGCCGACGCGCGCGACCTTCAGCTCGTTTGAACCGCACGGATGTTTCTTTTTCATCTCGAGTACGTCACCGACCGAGAAGGTTATAATATTCATAAAACCCTCCTACATGCCGAAAATAGGTATAGTTACCTACTATAATATATTATTATACCATATTATATTGTACTTGTAAATCGAATGTATAAAATTTAACATTTTTTTTGAATAAAATTAAATTACGACAATTTCATCGTCTGTGCCGGAACGAACAAGATTTTGCGAAACAAAAACGGGCAAGGCGTAGAGGAGGATACTCGCTGATAAAATACGCGTTGCCTTGCCTTGCAAATTTTCGTGCTACACACGAAAATTCCCATAGGGATA
>CAZGHD010000035.1:0-17974 GCA_964525525.1 uncultured Lachnospiraceae bacterium
TTTTAAGTACGGTTTCGACTTTCTTTTTGAGAGTGGCGTGTGTAGTTGCATATGACTGGTCGCCTTCTGCAAACATATACCTGAACGTTTCGGGGTAAGCTGCCGCAAGAGTGTGCAGGTACACCCAAGAAGCGTCTATCATAATACCGTCTACTATCAGGTCTACTACACGTCTTGACTCAATGTCAGACATATACTGTCCCTTGAGGACGGTGTCAAGATAAAGCGGCATCGTATGGCGATAGGAGTAAGATGCCATAGCTTCGAGTACGGCACCTGCCATATCCTGCTTCGTGCTGGTAACGGGTATTGCTACGGCACCGTAAGTATCGTGAGAATACGAGTAGTACTCATTTTGGTTTTCGTCGTATTTCGGATATGGAAGCATACCGTAATCGTCCTGCATATTACGCAAGGTCTGCGTTTCTGCGTATCCGATTGCTGCTATGAAAAACAGATTAGTACCGCTTGCAAAAATGTTTTCCGTGCCGGCACTGTAATATCTGTTTCCGTCGTCGTCACTTACGTTGTTGCATATGCTTCCGTCGGTCTCGTAAAGCATCGTGCGTATTTTCTCAAGAGAGCTGTAGAGTTTGTCCTCGTTTACGCTAAGCTCAAACCAACCGTCCGAGTCTTTTGAAAATACGTCTATATTAAATCCGCTCCACATAGCGTCTATCGCGGTGTGGTCGTTATACGCTATTCCGTATACGTCCTCAAAGTCGCGCTTGGAGTTACCGTTTAAGTCGTGGTAGATATTTCCGCCGAGCTCAATGAACTTATCCCACGTCCATTTTCCGTTGCTTGCAAGATCATAAAGATTTGTGAGCTCGGGAGTCTGTTCCGCATAGTCCTCAACCAGTGCTTTGTTGAAATACATTGCGTAGGTGTTTCTGATAAGAGAAAGACACACCGAGCCGGTTGTCAGATAAAGACTGTCAAAAAACTCAACCTCATCGTTAAACTTTTTAGACCACCAGGGCTTGTCAAGGTCAAGATGCTCGACAGAATAAAGATCTACCAAATAGTCTTCAAAGGTATATTTGCTCAAAATGTGGTTGGCGTGAACTATAATGTCGTAGGTTTCATCACCGGACGTGAGGGCTTTGTCTATCTCGTTCGTAACGTTCCTGGATTTGATACTTTGTATTTCAACGTTCAGTCTGTCCTCAACGAAAACTTCTCTGTTGTAAATAGAATCGTTTACGATATTGTTGCTAAGTTCCTCTACGGTAAATTCGCTTTCGTAAAAACTGAGCTCGGTACTATCTCCTTTGTCGAGAGAAAGAATAGTAACCGTTTCGTTTCCGAAATCAAGAGTGTCGGGCAGGTTGTCTTCCTCGTAATATATGGTGGTAACGTTACCGTCTGACGTGTCTTGGGTTGTGGTCGGGGTGGTAGTTACCGGCTTATCTGTCTGATTTCCCGCGCATGCGAATAAGGAAGACAGGGTAGCCAATACGAGTATGATACTGATCAGCTTTTTCATAGGAAATCCCTTTCGTTATTTGATAAATTTAGGATACAATATTTTGGCCGTTTGTCAACAATTTATAGAAGGAAAATTGCCGCGGCACGCGACTTTTTTATCAGCTTTGTTTACTATTATACTATATGTTTATACTATATGTTGCTCCGCATTTCGATAAAACGGCGCCTGTCATTAGGCGCCGTTGATGACGTTATTGTTGCAGGTCTCTTTTGTATATTTTAAGTACGGTTTTAACGTTCTTTTCAAGAGATGCGTGCTTTGCGGCGTAAGACTGGTCACCTTCTTCTACCATATATCTGTACATCTCGGGATACTGGCACGCAAGTGTGTGAAGATATATCCACGCGGTGTCCATCATGATGCCGTCTACTATGATGTCAACCATTCGTCTTGAGTCAGCATCAGACATATACTGACCCTTGAGTACGGTGTCGAGATACAGAGGAAGGGTATTGCGGTATGAGTACGATGCCATTGCTTCAATAACCGCTCCGACAACGTCAGGGTCGCTGTTGGTTATCGGAATTGCTACCGCGCCGTATGTGTCGCTGGAGAAGGAATAATAATCCTTTTGATTTTCGTCATACTTGGGGAATGGAATCAGACCGTAGTCGTCCTGCATATTTCGCAGAGACTCCTTTTGTGCGTAAAGAATCTCGGAGACAAGGAAAAGGTTTGTTCCGTTTGCAAACTGAACTTCGGGGGCAGAATTCTTATATTCTTCTCCGTTGCTGTCCACAACGTTTGCTGTGATACTGCCGGTCGTTTCGTGAATAAGGGTGTGTAGCTTGCCGAGCGCGGTATACATTTTATCTGTGTTTACGTCAAGTTCATACCAGCCGTCTGACGTTTTTGAAAATATGTTAAGGTCAAAACCGCTCCAGATCGCATCTATTTGGGTGTGATCTCCGTATGCTATGCCATATAAGTCCTCAAGGTCTCGAGTACTGTCGCCGTTGAGGTCGTTATATATACCGCCGCCAAGCTCAACGAACTTGTCAAACGTCCATTTGCCGGAATTAACCAGGTCATAAAGGTTAGCAAGTTCGGGGATTGAGCCTTCATAATCTTCAGCCAGTGCCTTGTTGTAGTATACAGCGAAGGTGTTTCTTACAAGAGAGAGGCACAGAGATCCTGTAGAGAGATAGAGCTCATCGAAAAGCGCGGCTTCCTCATTGAATTTTTGAGACCACCACGGCTTATCAAAGTCAAGATATTTTACCGTGTTAAGATCGGTGAAATAATCAAAGAATACAAACTTTGAGATATTGTGGTTTGAGTGGATGTAAGCGTCGTATACATCCTCACCCGAGTTCAAGTTTTTATCTATTTCATCGGTAACATTTATGAGCTTGTAGTTTTCTATCTCCACTCCGAGTCTGTCTTCAACGTAAAGCTCACGGTTGTAAATAGAATCGTTTACAACGTCACTTGAAAGCTCATCGACCGTAAAATTGATTTCATACGTCAGCTTATCGCCGGCAAGAGAAGCGAATTTTACCGTCATACCGCCAAAATCGAGATCATCCGGAAGTGAATCCGGCTCGTAGTATATTTCGGGATTGCTCGTTGTTTCGGACGGTGCTTTAGTAGTGTCAGAGGGCTTTTTTGCGTCCTCTTCCGCTTTGCAAGAAGAAAGGGGGATGAGCATTGATAATGCCAAAACGATACAAATGATTTTTTTCATTGCGGTTGCTCCTTTTATATAAAAGATTTGCGCCGGGTTAAAAATCAATCACGTATTTTAGGGTTTTGTACGATAGGCATACGGAGATACACCGTATACTTGCCTGAATACCTTGGAAAGTTGACCTTGTTCCGAGTAACCGACTCTGTGTGCTATCTCTTTTATAGATATTTCTGTTGTCGTGAGAAGATGCGCCGCCCGATTTATGCGGTGCTCGGTTAATATTTGCTTTGGAGAACGCCCCAGTTCACGCATAAACAGCTTATACATATAACGGGAGGAAACGTGGACGGCTGACGCGATGTCCTCGACGTCAATATGCTCGGAATAGTGAAGCTTTATAAATTCGACCGCCGCTTCTACGTAGTTGCTTTTTTGCTTTTCTGACGGTATTTTTAAAGTTGCTGAATGGTACGCGAGAAGCTTATAAAATACACTGTGCATCATAAGCGGGTAATCAAACTGAATATTATCGTCCGAACGGTGGGACGAAAGCACGTACTCAAAATCTTTGTGTACCTTTTCAAAGAAAGCGGCGGGGAACACGTGGCTCTGCGCTTCTATGCCGCAATTTTTTAAAATATCGGGTACGTCAGCACCGCCGAATATTATCCAATAATGTTCCAACGTGACGTTTTCCTCTATCTCAAAAACAACCTCGTCACCGGGGAATATCAGAAATCCGTTTCCTGCGCTGACGTGCTGACCGTTAAAAAGAACCTTGCCCTCTACGACGTACTGAAGTACGTACAAGTCGCGAGCTTCAACGCGATGTACACCGGGGGACGGAGAACTGCGTCCTATCTCGCGAATATATAATTTGTCGGATTCATCATCGTTTATGGCAAGTGCCCATTTTCCGATAATACTGTTTTCTATTTTCATCTTATCGCTCCCCGACTGGTATTATGGTAGCTTTGAAGTCATTATATCACAGCTTTTTTTTAGATGCAACTAAAAAAGCAGACAGGCGTGATTTTTACAAAAATATGCGTTTATATTATTCGCGTAAAAAAACGGAAGACATCCGTCCAAAGGAACGTGTCTTCCGCTTTTATTGCTTTTATGATATTTAATTGTTTACTTTTTTCTCAAGCACAGCATCGCGTGCGCTGACCTTTTCTTCGGGATTGATCTCGCCTGCCTTGAGGAGAGCCATCTTGGTAAGGAAAGGACCTACAAGCTCGTATATGAGCACAGAGAAAAGGGTGATATTTGCAACTATGAAGCCTTCAGCGCCGAGCTGTTCCGCCTTGAGCGCCATGCCAAGCGCAACGCCTGCCTGCGGGAAAAGAGTAATACCGAGGTATTTTACGATCGTAGGGGCGCATTTTGTAGCCTTTGAACTGCTCCACGCGCCTACGTATTTACCGATACAACGGAATGCGATGTAAACTATACCGATGAATACTATGGTAAGATCTTTAAAGGTAGCAAGCTCAAGCTCTGCGCCGCTGATAACGAAGAACAAAACGAGCACAGGTGCGGTCCAGCGATCCATTCTTTCCATAAGCTCCTCGGAAAAGTCGCAGATGTTGCAGAACACCGTGCCGAGCATCATGCACGCAAGGAGAGAGGAGAAGCCGATATGTACTCCGCAGATCTCAAACTTGAGCATAGAAAGCGCAACGGTGAGAAGTACGAAGGAAACGGACATCGAAAGACGCTTGGATCTTGAATGGAAAAATCTCTCAAAGAAGCTGAACAGCGCTCCCATAATGAATCCGAGACCGAGAGAAAGCACGACCTCAAGGATCGGCTCAAGAATTACCGATATTATATCGACCTTGCCGGAGATCATCGCCTTTGCGATACCGAATGATACCGCGAACAGAACGAGACCGACCGCGTCGTCAAGCGCAACGACGGGGAGGAGAATGTCGGTAACAGGGCCTTTGGCCTTGTACTGGCGGACTACCATCAAGGTAGCGGCGGGAGCGGTAGCGGACGCTACTGCGCCGAGTACGATAGCCGCAGGGAGCGGGAGCTTATCTGGAATGAGAAAGTGCAGACCGATGAGTGCGGCATCAACCAAAATAGTTGTTACGACTGCCTGGAAGATACCAACGACAGTTGCCTGCTTGCCGATCTTTTTGAGCTGTGCCAAGCGGAATTCGTTACCTATCGCGAACGCGATAAAGCCGAGAGCAACGTCTGAAATTATTCCGAACTGCTCTATGTCCTCCATGCTGATAAAACCGAGGCCGGGAATTTTAAACTGACCGAGAAAATACGGACCGATGAGTATACCGGCAACGAGATAAGCGGTAACCGCGGGAAGCTGCAGGACTTTTGCCAAACGTGAGAGCATAAGACCCGCAAACAGTGCGATTGATAAACTGAGTAGAATTTGCATGTCATTTAACCTCTTATAGTAAATAATATGAATTTTTCAAAATTAAATCTATTATACTACAAACGGTGACAAAATTCAATCACATATTTAACAAAAATTCAATCTTTTAATTATTTTCTTTTGAAAGGGTCGAAATTATTTGCGGCGGCCTTGCGGTAGTTTTCAAGCTGCTTTTCGGTGGGTCTGAATCCGTCTCTTGAGCAGCAATCAAAAGTAGGCAGACTTCCGTCTGTGCCGTAGAAGGGCGTTTCGTTGTCGTTTTCGTATTTCACGCGGTCTTCCTCGAGGTGGAAATCGGGAATATCGTAAGGAACGCCGTACTGCTTCATACTGCGGCAACCGAGAATTGCAACGGAAGAACAGGTGGTGCCGAAATACTCGTCAAATTCGGGCTTTCTGCCTTCTCTGATGCAGTCGAAGAACTCTTTCATTACGAAGAAGTCTCCACCGCCGTGACCGGTTTTCTCAATAAGCTCTTTGAGTTCGGACGGCCACTCGGGATCGTAGTATTTTCTTTCTTCCTCGCCCTCGGGAATTTCCCAGTCGTTGTAGCGGAGCATTACCTTTCCGCCGCGAACGTTTTCTATCTGTCCCTTGGTGCCGCAGATGCGGTATGAATTATCGTGCGCGCCGAATGCGGCACAGCCTGTAAAACGGTAAACCGAATTGTCGTCGTTGATACAAGTCATTATAGCGGCGCGGTCGCCGGAGTGCAGGGCGGTGGCCTTTGCTTCCTCATCATCAAAAGGAGCGTATACCGGCATAGCGGTTATTCTCTTGGGAGTAGCGCCGGTTATGTACATAAGGGGAGCGAGAGAGTGGGTTACGTAGTAGGTTCTGGGAGTGTGGTTTCTCCAGTGCTTTTCAAACGGACGGATATCTATCAGCCAGCCGCCGTTAGGATCTGCGGGGTGATTGTACTCACCCTCGCCGTAAAGAAATTTACCGAGATTACCGCTTCTGTAAACGCGGCGCATCTCCTGATTGAATTTCATAAACGGATAGTTTTCCGCGAGCATGTAAATCGCCTTGCTCTTTTCAGCCGCGCGGACGAGCGCAACGCCCTCTGCCATTGTGGAGTTGGTGGTACACTCGGAAAGAACGTGAACGCCCTTTTCGAGAAATCTTACCGCATACGGCGCGTGCTCGTGGAAATAGTTTGCGAGGAACACCGCATCCATATCGTGACGGAAAAAGTCTTCGAAATCGGTATAGCAGGCGGGCTTTTCTGCCAGATTTTTAACGGAGTTGATCATTTTCTCCTCGTCAAAATCGCATACGGCTACTATCTCGCCGTTGTTCATAAGTATACTTTCGTAGTAGGAAGCACCTCGGCCGCAACCGAAAACACCAATTTTAATTTTTTTCATTTTACAACTCTCCTTAAATCAGGTTTTCTAAATAAAAATATGTAAATAAGTTAGAATTATTCGGTCTCACCGATCAGCTTGAGATATTCGGTGAGCTGATATTCCGGCGGGCGGTAATCGGGATTTGTACAGCAGGGCAGAGTAGGCTCTCTGCCGTCGGTGTAGTAGAACGGCGAGAGGGTGTCGTTTTCGTGTTTTACTCTGTCTGCTTCAAGACGGAAGTCGGGAATATCGTAAGGAGCACCCATTTCGCACATACTGCGGAAGCCGAGAATTCCGACCGACGCGCATCTCGTAGCGAAATATTCGTCAAACTCGGGACGTCTGCCTTCTCTGATGCAAGAGAAAAATTCTCTCATTACGAAAAAGTCTCCGCCGCCGTGGCCTGTTTTTTCAATGAGTTCCTTTAAGTCAACCGGCCACTCGGGCTCGTAATATCTTCTTTCTTCTTCTCCCTCGGGAATCTCCCAGTCGTTGTAGCGGAGCATTACCTTTCCGTCTCCGCCGCGAACGTTTTCTATCTGTCCCTTTGTACCGCAGACGCGGTAAGCGTTATGATGACCGCCGTAGCCTGACGACGCGGAGAAACGGTATACCGAATCGTCATCGTTGAGACAGTTGAATATTCCGACACGGTCGCCGACCATTCTGCCGAACGGAACTTTTTTTGCGTCTCTGTCCTCGGTGTAGTAAACCGGAAGAACGGTTATTCTCTTGGGCATAGCGCCGGTTATGTACATAAGAGGCGCGAGAGAGTGGGTGACGTAATACGTAATCGGATTGTAGTTTCTCCAGTGCTTTGCGATGGGACGGAGAGCCTTGGTGTAGTTTGTGTTGCTAATATCGGACGGGTGATTGTACTCGCCCTCGCCGAAAAGGAACTTGCCGAGATTTCCGCTTCTGTAAACGCGGCGCATCTCCTGATTGAATTTCATAAACGGATAGTTTTCCGCGAGCATGTAAATCGCCTTGCTCTTTTCAGCCGCGCGGACGAGCGCAACGCCCTCTGCCATTGTGGAGTTGGTGGTACACTCGGAAAGAACGTGAACGCCCTTTTCGAGAAATCTTACCGCATACGGCGCGTGCTCGTGGAAATAGTTTGCGAGGAACACCGCATCCATATCGTGACGGAAAAAGTCTTCGAAATCGGTATAGCAGGCGGGCTTGTCGGTGAGCTTTTCAACCGATGCAAGCATTTTTTGTTCGTTGAAGTCACATACGGCTACTATCTCGCCGTTGTTCATAAGTATGCTGTTGTAATAGGCAGCGCCGCGGCCGCAACCGAAAACGCCTATTCTTATCTTCTTCATCATTTTTACCTCCGTTTATCAAATAAGACCGAGATCTTTAAGATAATTGTTGTACTGTTCTTCGCTCGGACGGTAGTCGGGATGGGAACAGCAGGGGATGTTAGGCTCGCGTCCGTCTGAATAGTAGAAGGAAGACGCGTTGTCGTTTTCATATTTTACCCGTTCCTCTTCAAGGTGAAGGTCGGGAATGTCGTACGGCATATTTTCATTGAGTATGCTTCTGTGGGCGAGAATTGCGACGGATGCGCAGGTGGTTGCAAAATATTCGTCAAACTCGGGATGCCTGCCCTCTTTTATACAGTCGAGAAATTCTTTTACCACAAAGAAGTCTCCGCCGCCGTGACCTGCCTTTTCCGCTTGCTCGCCGTAACCGTTTGGCCATTCGGGGAGGTAATAGTTCTTTTCCTGCGCCCCTTCGGGAATCTCCCAGTCGTTATAGCGGAGCATTACTTTACCGTCTCCGCCGCGGACGTTTTCTATCTGTCCCTTCGTGCCGCATATGCGGTAAGAGTTGTGATGCCCACCGTAGGGGGAATATCCGGAGAAGCGGTATACCGAATCGTCGTCGTTAAGACAGGTGATTATCGCGGCGCGGTCTCCGTTGTTTGAGCAGGCGTATTCAGCATCAGGGTCGGGTGCGAAGATGGGCAGTGCGGTAACTCTTTTCGGGAACGCGCCGGTGATGTACATAAGGGGAGCGAGAGAGTGAGTCAAATAATAGGTAGCGGGACCGTGATTTCTCCAGTGCTCTGGGAAAGGATTTAAATCGTAAGATCCTCTTTGAGCAGGTCCGGGGTGATTATATTCACCCTCGCCGAACAGGAATTTACCGAGCGTCCCTCCGCGGTACACCCGTCTCATTTCCTGATTGAATCGCATAAACGGATAGTTTTCTGCGAGCATATATATTGCGTTGCTCTTTTCCGCCGCGCGTACGAGGGCAACTCCCTCTGCCATAGTACTGTTCGAAGTACATTCGGATAAAACGTGTATTCCTTTTTCAAGCGCGCGGATAGCATACGGCGCGTGCTCGTGGAAGAAGTTGGCAAGAAGTACTGCATCTATTCCGCTGTCAAGAAATTCTTCAAAGTCGGTGTAGATAGCCGCTTTACCGCCGGTGTAATAGTCGCGGGCGCCTTCCATTCTTTTTACGTCTTTATCCAAAAGCGCGGTGACTTCCGCGCCGTTAGCTTCAAAGCTTGAGGCGAGATCCATTCCTCGGCCTATGCCGAAGATACCGATTTTCAGTGGTTTCATTTCAGAAATTCCTTTCAGAATTTATTAGCTTATTAAAGCAGTCCGAGGTCCTCGAGATAGTTGTTATACTGCTTTTCGCTCGGACGGTAGTCGGGATGCGAGCAGCAGGGAATGTCGGGCTCGCTTCCGTCTGAGAGGTAGTGCGGGGATGCGTGGTCGTTTTCGTATTTTACGCGTTCTTCTTCGAGATGGAAATCGGGAATATCGTAGGGAATATTTCCGTTGAGAATACTGCGGTGGGCAAGTATTGCAACGGAAGCGCAGGTGGTTGCAAAATATTCGTCAAACTCGGGGCGTCTGCCCTCTCTTATGCAATCAATAAATTCTTTGGCTATGAAGAAGTCGCCGCCGCCGTGACCTGCATTTTCGGCAAGCTCGCCATAGCCTTCCGGCCACTCGGGGAGGTAATATTTTTTCTCTTCCTCGCCCTCGGGAATCTCCCAATCGTTATATCGGAGCATAACCTTGTCGTCTCCGCCGCGGACGTTTTCTATCTGACCTTTGGTACCGCAGATACGATATGAATTTTCGTGAGCGCCGAACTTGGAACAGCCTACCACGCGGTATACGGAATTATCATCGTTAAGACAGGTGATTATCGCCGCGCGGTCGCCGCTCATAGAGCCGAGTGCCTCTGCATCATAGTACGGAGCAAAAACCGGCATAGCGGTAACTCTTTTCGGGAAAGCGCCGGTGATATACATAAGAGGCGCGAGCGAGTGGGTTATATAATACGTAGCGGGATTGTGGTTTCTCCAGTGCTTGGGGTAGGGGTTAAGGTCGTGAGTGCCTCTGCCGGGATTGCCGGGATGATTGTATTCACCCTCGCCGAACAGGAATTTACCGAGATTGCCCGTTTTGAAAACACGTCTCATTTCCTGGTTGAACCGCATAAACGGATAGTTCTCCGCGAGCATATATATCGCGTTGCTCTTTTCTGCCGCGCGAACGAGAGCAACGCCTTCTGCCATAGTGCCGTTTGAAGTACATTCGGACAGAACGTGGATGCCCTTTTCGAGAGCTTTTATTGCATACGAAGCATGCTCATGGAAGGAGTTTGCAAGCAGTACTGCGTCTATACCGCTGTTAAGAAATTCATCGTAATCGGTAAAGGTTTTTGCTTTTCCTTTGGTGTAGTAGGCGCAAGCTTCTGCCAGCTTTTTTTCATTACCGTCAAAGAGCGCTGCTACCTCACCGCCGCTTGCTTCAAAGTTTGCGACAAAGTCCATTCCGCGGCCTATGCCGAAAATGCCTATTTTAATAGTTTCCATTGCTATATCAGCTTCCTGAAAAGGAAGATCTCCTTTCATGATAAAAATGCCTTTTTTAAAATTATATCACACCAAAAAAATCTGTCAAGTAAAAATAGTTATGTTAATATGGAAAAAAGTTAGATTGACTTGAAATTTTTTATTACTGTGGTATAATAGCTAAAAACAGCGGAGGTATCGGATATGAGCAATCGCAATATATGTAAATTTATTTCACCGCAGGACAAGGGATCGCTTATCGCGACTAATTTCGTTTTTGAAACCTGCGCGCCCGACTGTACCACCAGAAAGACCAACGTTCTTTACCTTGTGGAAAGCGGAGAGGCGGTGCTTCACAGCGGAACCAAAAAGAGCAAGATAACCGCGGGCACGGTGTTTTTTACCTTTGCCGATCTTCCGTTTAAGATAGATAATACGGGGAATATCAAATTTTACTACATAAGCTTTTACGGGGAGCGTGCGGACGAGCTTTTCAGACGGTTCGGTGTTACTCCGAATAACTGCGTGTTTGAAGGTTATAAGGGACTTATTCCGTTTTGGCAGGACAATATCGTTCGCGCGGATGATGAGAATATAGACCTTCTCAGCGAGATGCTCGTGCTTTATACTTTTTCAAAGCTAAAGGTAAACGAGAACAAAACCAACGATATAGTAAATTTCGTGCTTGCGTATCTTGAGGGGCATTTTACCGAAAGCTCGCTTTGCCTGTCAGAGGTGGCGGATGCCGCAGGCTATCACGAAAAATACCTTTCGCATATATTCAAAAAGCAGTTTGGAATGGGCTTTTCCGAATATTTACGTCTTATCAGAATAAAATATGCGCTTATACTTATAGATAACGGCGTCAGCTCGGTAAAAAACGTGGCTCAGCTGTCCGGCTTTTCCGATCCGTTTTATTTTTCCAGAGTTTTTGCCGAGGTTATGGGACTGTCACCGAGACAGTATAAAGAAGCGTCGGGCGACGGAAACGCAGACGACTTTGACGACGACCTCGGAGAACAGGATTCCTGAACTTAATAGCGTAAAAAATGGGCTGTCTCATTGAGACGGCCCATTTTTATCAGTAAATAAAATATTTATAAAAATACGGGTACTCCGCGAAGAACTTGGCAAGCGTTGTGCGCGTGTTTGATCCGGGGTCGTTTATCGTAAAGCCTGACGTGGTCAGAGTACTTCCGCCGGTAAATCCGGTTATCACTACCCAGTGCTGTCCGCCGTACGAGTTTTTCGCACCAAGCATTACTGCTTTGCCCGCTTTTAGCTGATCGTATATCGTATTAAGATACCCCGAACTGCTTGTTATCGCAGTGTAATGACTTGGCCAGTATACGTTTCCGGACGGAGTATAGCTCAGCCTTTTTGCCATGTCGGACGGATATATCGTCGTCCCTGTTCGGTATGACTCCATCATGGCAATAGCAGTGGTGGCACAGCCTATTTTTGAGATGGTTTTGCCGTAGCTTCCTATCTTGACGTTTGCCCATCTGCTATCCGTCTGCTTGTAATTAGGAACGCTCAAGCTGACCGCAGAGTATCGTGCCGTCGTTGAGGATAGCGAGCCCGACAAGTACTGTGAGCTTACGTACGCGAGCTTATTACCGCTGTGTAGAATCCTGCTCCAGCCGTTTGCCTGGGACAGCACTAAAACTATCTCTCCGTTGGGGAGCGCGCCTATTCTTTGATAGGACGTGCCGGGACCGCTGCGGAGATTCAGATTTCCGTATCCTACGGCGACCGCCGCGGGGGAGGAGCTGAATTCCTTTATGTAACTTGCATGGCAGTATCCGTATCTGCCGTCAGCGTACTCTACCTGCCACCAAGAGCCGCTTTTTGACTCAAGAGTTACCAAAGTACCCGCGCTGAGGGTAGCAAGAATCGGAGAAGAGGTGGAGCTTCCGCTCCTTACGTTAAGGGAGCCCGAGGACAGACTGACTATTCCCGCCCTTGAGCTTGCCGTCGCGGCGTGAGAGGTTATAGGAATTATAAATAGTATTGCCGCGGCGACCGTGACTACAAAAGACGTCACAAATTTTTTCATTGTTTTCACCTCGCCTTTCACGTGAGATATTATAACACGAACTGGGCGGCGTGTGAATACTCCAAATGTTGCCATAACGGTCGAGGTCGGAATAATATGGAAATAAAAAATCACGCCTCCGAGCGGTATGCCGAAGGCGTGAAAGACTATATTTTTTTGAAATTCAGCTCGGATTTATCAAGTCTGTAAAGCTCGATCACACCGCCGTGAATCCCGTTTTCATAAGTTGAGTCAGCAACGTAGAAATCCCCGTCAGACAGGCTGATTATGCCTGTTGTGCCGAGCGGAAAATGCGATCCGATCGGCGTGTCGTAAGATGCTCCGCCCTTAAAATCGGTGAGGAAGATGACATCTTGTTCCTCGTCCAGTCCGACCGGAATTTTACGCTCGGGCGGAGTGGCTGTTGATATGAAAAAAGTGGAGTAATTTACATAATTTTTCTTGTCACCTTTGTACACTGCGGCGATGATAGAATCGGACGAGGGGTCGTATTCAAGATTCTGTATACCGTAGGTCGTGTTTCCCGTGTGGAGAAAATATTTTGAATCGGGCGCGGCGGGGCCGTTTCTGTGCATATTGAGCTGGTCAAGTGGAGCCTCAAATTTGTCCCAGCCCGAAATATCGTATTTCAGTATGATCTGATTGTCGTTGTCGCGTCGGTTTACATCCTTATATATACCGTACGCTACGAACAGATACTGCCGTCCTGTGGCAGACCCCATATCAGGCGCAAAGGTAACTCCGTCAATACCGCTGCACCCGTAGCGGTGACCGTCTGCCGAGTAATCGTCGTAAACCTCTTTTAAGAAAACCGCGGTCATAACGCCGTCTTTTTCCGCGTCCATATCAAGAGCCGTGATCTTATCAGTGTCAAAAGAAACTATATAAAAACCGTCTTTGAGTTCATTTTGGTAACCGATTTTGTCAAGTATTCCTTTGCCGATTTTGTCGTGCTTAAACTCAAGAGAGCCGTACACCCGTCCGTTTTGGTAGTTGTACGCGATACATCCGAGATGCCCTGCAAGTCCCGTGACCGAGCCGACTATATTCCCGTCAAGATCGGATTTTATCAGACAAGTGGTAAACGAGCAGTAAAGATACTTGCGCTCGCGGTCGATAGCGATGCCCTGAAGATGACCTCCCGCTTTTTCTGCGGTTATCCTGATGGCCTTTGGAAGATTTGCTGTCATAGTATCACGCCTCCTGATTTTATATAGCATATTCTATCTTCTTTTGTTATGTTTGTCAAGGGTGTAGCGTTTACAAAAAGAGAGCCGAATAACAGCTCTCTTTTGAATTCGTATTAAAGAAATGTTTTGTAGTCCTCGTAGTTCTTTTTGAGGAGATTCGGTGTATCAAGTCCGTATGGACATTTTGACTTGCACGCGCCGCATTCTGTGCAGTTTTCGATCTTCTTCATCTTTTCCTGAACTGCGGGGGTCAACTGCAGCTCGGCAGGAGAACGGCGGAGAAGCAGTGACATTCTTGCGCAGTTGTTGATCTCGATTCCAGCGGGGCAGGGCATACAGTAACCGCATCCGCGGCAGAATTCGCCCGCGAGCTCTCGGCGCTCCGCGTCGATAAATTTCTTGATCTCCTCGGTGAGGGCAGGGGGCGCGTCGTTATACGAGAGAAATTCGTCAAGCTCGGACTCTCTCTGGATTCCCCATATCGGCGCGACGGGATACTGCGCGAGAAACGCGTACGCCGCGTCTGAACGGGTAATGAGTCCGCCCGCGAGCGCTTTCATACAGATAAATCCAACGTCATTTTCCTCGCACAGGCGAACGAGTGCTTCTTCTTCCTCATTTGCAAGATAAGAAAACGGGAACTGCAGAGTTTCATAAAGTCCCGATTTTACAGCTTCCTCTGCAAGCGCGAGGCGGTGGCTGGTGATACCGATGTGGCGGATCATTCCTTTTTCCTTGGCTTCGAGCATAGCTTCGTAAAGTCCCGTGCCGTCGCCGGGCTTCGGGCAGAACGGCGGATTGTGGAACTGATAAATATCAACGTAGTCGGTCTTTAAGAGGGAAAGACTGGTGTTGAGCTGATCCCAAAAATCCTCTACCTTGAGAGCCATCGTTTTTGTCGATATGATTATCTTTTCTCTCACGTCAGAGAGTGCACGTCCGATCTTCTCCTCGCTGTCCGTGTAAAAACGCGCGGTGTCGAAATAATTTATTCCGTTATCGTATGCTTTTCTGAGAATTCGGCAGGCTTCATCCATATTTACGCGCTGAACGGGGAGCGCGCCGAAGCCGTTTTTCGTTACTGCAAGATTGGTTCTGCCAAGGCGTACCGTTTCCATATCTGTCTCCTTATGCTATATACGTTTGAGAAGCTCGGGGAGCTCTGCCACGGTTTCTATCTGAAGCTCCGGCTTTTCAATGTCGGGATATATCCACGTTCCGGTGGTCTTTACCCAAACGGGAATGTAACCTGCGTTTCTTGATGCGTCGATGTCGTTTCTTGGATGGTCACCGACGTAAAGCATCTCACCCGGAGTGATGCCGAGTTTCTCGGACATTATTTCATACAGCTTGGTGTCGGGCTTTCTTACTCCGTAGTCGTCGGATATTATTACTTCGTCAAACAGATCGTTAAATCCGAGCATATCAAGCTTCTTTGCCTGAAGCTCGTGACCGCCGTTGGTTATAAGTCCGGTTTTATAATTTTTGCGTAGCTCTTTGAGCGTCGGAATGGCAAAATCGTACGGAACGGCTATTTTCATAAAAAGAGGGGAGATGTACTTGGGGAAAAAGTTCTCTTCGGTTACTCCGTCTTTTACTATTTCTTTAGATTTGAGATACTCGATCACAGGACCGAATCCGAAATGTATAAAGTTTTTGTCAGCGTATTCCCATTCTTTTTTTACCGTTTCGCGATCGGCATCCGGCTTGAACGCCGTTTCTTCAAATGCGGTGTCTACTATCTTGTCAAGAGTTTTGTATCTGTCATACAGGGTGTGGTCAAGGTCGAAAATAACTGCTTTAATCATCATTAAGCTCCAACATAATATTTTATAAGGTAAGTATAGCACAAATCCCGGCACAAAGCAAGAGTGTGCCGGGATTTGTGTTATTTGTATCTCGGATAATTTTCAAATTCTTCGCGCGTACCGCAGAACACGTTTACGTCAATGAACTTTTCCTTGCCGACGTAACCGTCAAGCAGACCGCGGTTGGTGTACTGCCAGAAAGTCCAATCTCTGCCGTCTGACAGTTTGGGGCGGGAGACGACGTTCCTTATCCAGATGTCGCAGTCCTCGTAATCTCCGTCAAGATAGAGTTTGTAAGATAACTCGGTCGCGTATATGATAGGCTTCAGCCCGTAATGAGCTTCAAGAGCGGAAATCATGGCTTTCAGCTCGGTATCAACTTGCTCGCGCGGCGGCGGATTTGAAGCCTTGTCTCCGTAAAACTCAAGGTCGATAACCGGCGGGAGCATTCCGCTGTACGGCGGGACGGTGTTTATAAAGTTTTCAGCTTGAGTTTTGCCCGGGCTGTCGTAGCTGAAAAAGTGGTATGCTCCGACAGCGAGATCGGTTTTCTGCGCGGCTTTGTAGTTGTGTTCAAAATATTTGTCAACGAAAGAACTGCCCTCGGTTGCTTTGATAAACGCAAAAGACACGTTTTGCTTGGCGAGCAGCTCCCAGTCTATGTCACCTTGGTATGAAGATACGTCAACCCCGCGCACCTCGTAGGCTTTTGCAGCGCGGGAATTGAGAATTATTACTCCGCCCTCTATCATGCGGTACGCCGCGACGATGCCCGCGGTAATGAGAAATACCGCGGCGAGTGTTATTATGGTTACCTTTGTCAGAGTTTTCATTTTTGCCCCTTTCGGAGATAATATGATATATAATATGCTTTTACAAGGGGATAGATTACGGTTTATTTGTGATAGCTGTTGTATCTTCCTGAGTTCATTATATCATAAAGTTTTAGATATTTCAATACTAATGCGATAAAAATGATGGTGGAATAGGAATTCGCTCTCGCCTGTGAACATATTCGCCCCATTTCAACCTACTGAAAACAAAAACGGATCATCTAACGATGATCCGTTTTTGTTTTGCGAAAGACTACCTAAACGGAGCAGAATTGAGGGAAAAACTACCCAAAAGTAGTGTGGCGGCTCTGTTCGATAAATTGGAATTTGGCTTATCTCTTGATTATCTTTTTCGCACCCATGAAAGTTGTTGTGGAAACCACAATGCCCAATGCGTTCAAAATAATATCGTTCATATCAAATGCTCTGCCGAAAACAGGTTGCAGAACCTCGATAACGGCAACAGCGACAAGTCCGCTAATGATACAATGCTTCCATGTAGGGTCTTTCTTCGATAACGGATACAGAATTCCAAAAGGCAGAAACATCAAAAAGTTTCCAATTGTCTCACCGCTGATATGGTTAAAGAAATCGGGTACAAGGTCAAATACGCCACCGAACCAGCCAATGGTTCTGCCTGGGTCCATGTGATAGAACAGTTTATACCAAAATATGTTCATCAAATCCAGACCGACTACCAAACATACAAGTCCCGTGATGTAACAGGCAAAAGCACATGAGAACAGTTTTCTGCTGATAGGGGTTTCTTTGTCTGCTCTATATCTGATAATACCGTATATCGCACCCACAACCAATGCAATAGGTAGTGCTTGTAAGAAGTAACCTATATATGTGTCAAAAAAGAAATACTGAAAATTCATATCTTCTGGGAAATACATAATGCTCTCCTTTGTCAAATTCAAGTTTGTCGAACTGATTATACTATAAAAATTGACTGTTCGCAATAGTCCGTGAAGTTTGGCTACGCCAAGTGAAGCAGCGGCGATGCCGCTGTGAAGTATTGTGCTTCGCACAATGTGAAGTTAAGTGTGCCACCCACGCCCGCAGGCACTTCACGATGC
This sequence comes from uncultured Lachnospiraceae bacterium, assembly GCA_964525525.1. Lineage (GTDB taxonomy): Bacteria > Bacillota > Clostridia > Oscillospirales > CAG-272 > RGIG2161. Next base: position 17,695 of record CAZGHD010000035.1, read on the forward strand.
GAAGCATCGCTTCACGCACCGAAGGTGTGCTTATCGTGCCGCAAGGCACACTTAGTTCGAAAAAAGACCACATTTGTCTGGTTGACAAATGTGGTCTTTTTCGTGGCAGCGGAATAGGGATTCGCTCTCGCCTGCGGGCTCGGTCAGGGTCGGCTCTGACAGCCCACCGGGCTGTCATTCACTACCGACCCGTTCGAATCCCTTGCCGGACTACAAAAACGAAAAAAGAACCGTCAAAAGACGATTCTTTTTCGTTTGGCAGCGGAATAGGGATTCGAAC
>CAZGHD010000036.1:0-899 GCA_964525525.1 uncultured Lachnospiraceae bacterium
CTGACGCTCGTCACTACGCTCACGTTGACTGCCCCGGCCACGCTGACTACGTTAAAAACATGATCACCGGTGCTGCTCAGATGGACGGCGCAATCCTTGTTGTTGCTGCATCTGACGGTCCCCTTCAGCAGACCCGCGAGCACGTTCTTCTTGCTCGTCAGGTTGGCGTTCCCGCAATCGTTGTTTATATGAACAAGTGCGACCTTGTTGACGACGAAGAGCTCCTTGAGCTCGTTGAAATGGAGATCCGCGATCTTCTCAGCGAGTACGACTTCGACGGCGACAATGTGCCGATAATCCGTGGTTCCGCTCGTGAAGCACTCACCTGCGACGATACCGATCCTTCCAACGCTGTTTACAGCTCCATCTTCGAGCTTATGAACACTGTTGACGAGTATATTCCTACTCCCGAGAGAAACGACGCAATGCCTTTCCTTATGCCTGTTGAGGACGTTTTCTCCATCACCGGTCGTGGTACTGTTGCTACCGGTCGTGTTGAGCGTGGTGTTGTTAAGATGAACGATACTATCGAGATCGTTGGTCTCAACGATGAGAAGAGATCCACCGTTGTTACCGGTATCGAGATGTTCCGTAAGCTCCTTGACTCTGCTGAAGCTGGTGATAACATCGGTGTTCTTCTTCGTGGTATCCAGAAGACCGAGATCGAGCGCGGTCAGGTTCTTTGCAAGCCCGGCTCTATCAACCCCCACACCAAGTTCGTTGGTCAGGTTTACGTTCTTACCGAAAAAGAAGGCGGCCGTCAGAAGCCCTTCTTCTCCGGTTACCGTCCTCAGTTCTACTTCAGAACTACCGACGTTACCGGTACCATCAGCCTTCCTGCTGACGTTGAGATGTGCCGCCCCGGCGACAACGTTGATATGAACGTTGAGCTTATCACC
>CAZGHD010000036.1:909-17568 GCA_964525525.1 uncultured Lachnospiraceae bacterium
TTCGCTATCCGTGAAGGCGGCAGAACCGTTGGTTCCGGCGTTGTTATCGAGATCGCTGAGTAATTTAGATTGATACTCACGTTGCGCAGAACGTGTATATCATAAAAAAAGAAAGACGACGAAAGTCGTCTTTCTTTTTTTGCTTTATGCACTTTGTTACAATACGTCAGATTTGCGAAAAAAGACAAGATTATAATATTTTTTTAATCAATTCAGTATATTGCCGTTAGTTGTTCGCTACCGTCTTGTGTATTCTCGTTAAACTTCCAAGTATACTAATACTGTCAGCATTAGCTGTTACAACATCAGTGTGAATGGAGGTGGGAATGTGCCAAACGAAAAAAGCGTTGAACAGATCATCGGCAAGCGTATTCAAAAGATCAGGCAGGAAAGAGGCTATACGCAACAGCAGTTTGCTGAAAAGATAGGTCTGTCTACCAACTACCTGTCGGACATCGAAAGAGGAAAAAGCTCTGCAAGACTGGATAAATTGGTCGCTATCATAAATTCCTTGGAGTGTTCGGCGGACGACGTTTTCTCTGACGTTATCGACTTTGGTTACAAGGTCAAGAGTTCCCGTTTGTCAGAGCGCATTGAAGCACTACCGCCGAAGGAGCAGGAAAAGGCTTTTGCCATTCTCGAAGCGTTCATCGGCAAAGACGAATAATCATAGAAATTCTCGCAAAAAGGCTCCCTTGTGTAATAGGGACGGAACAACGCAAAGCGTTGTTCTAAGAATATCGCTTTGCGATATTCCGCTGTCGAGCGAAGCGAGACTGAGGGATTGTTTTTGAGACTGTACTGTATTTTATTTACAACCCCTCCGTCATTTCCTAAAGGAAATGCCACCTCCCCTTACACAGGGGAGGCTCAGGGGAACTTCACGGTTTCATGCATATCACTTTGTAATCAAATTTGAGTCTGAATTTTTTCAGGCTCTTTTTTTTACAAAATATCTTTATTTTTTTGGAATTATATGCTATACTAATGGTAATATCGTTAGTTATACGCCAAAATCGTGAAAAATACAAAATGAAAGAAAAAACCTGTTGTTTTACCGGGCATAGAGATATACCTTCGGAGCAGTATCAAAAGATTTTTGAAAAGACCGAACGAGCCGTAGAGGAACACATAAAAAACGGATATTTATATTTCAGCGCAGGCGGGGCGTTAGGCTTTGATACGCTCGCGGCAATTATCGTTTTGAATTTAAAGGAAAAGTATCCTCAGATCAGTTTGAATCTCGTGCTTCCGTGCCTATCTCAAGCAAAAAGCTGGTCGGAGAAAGATAAAAAGATTTATGAAGATATAAAACAAAAAGCCGATAGTATCACCTATACCTCTCTTGAGTATTCAAGAGGGTGTATGCACAAGAGAAACCGCTGTATTGTGGATAACAGCTCGGCTTGCATTTGCTATTTGACAGAAGACAAGGGCGGTACTTTCTACACTGTTAACTATGCGAAAAAACACGGAATTACCGTTATGAATATTTCGGACACGGTATGACGTTACGGTTGCCTATCAACACGCCGGAAAAATGTGGATAGCGAGAGCAACAATAGCGAAATACTGCTATTGTTTCAGCCTTGTTTTGGAAAGTAGAGCGGCGTAAAATTGATAGAAGAGCGAGGTTATACTTGAAAAAAGTTTAGCTGCTGCTCCGATGGGAATATCTTACAAACAGTAAGATGTTCCCATTATTTTGTTTTGTAAGTATTGAAATTGATCATAATATGTAGTATAATAAATAAGATACAGGCAAAAAAGTTTGAAGTTTGGAGAGCAAGATGACTAAAAAAATATTATGGGCATTATTCATATCAATACTCCCCATCGTTGAACTCAGGGGCGCTATTCCGGTTGCGACCGCGATGAATCTTCCGTTCTGGACTACCTTTACCGTGTGCGTTATCGGCAATATGATTCCGGTTCCGTTTATTTTAATATTGGTAAAAAAGATAATTCATTTGATGCAAAACTGCAAGGTAGAGTTTTTCAAGAAGATAGCGGACTTTATCGTTCGCAAGGGCGAAAAGAACAAAGACAAGGTCACAAAGTATGCAACTATCGGACTTATGCTTTTCGTTGCCGTTCCGCTTCCGGGTACGGGTGCGTGGACGGGCGCGCTTGTTGCCGCTATGCTTGAGATGAAGTTCAAGTACGCTATGCTGTCTATCGCGCTCGGCGTGGTGATAGCGGGACTTATCGTCAGCGGAATCAGCTACGGCGTGCTGGGATTTCTTTCTTTCCTTCTTTAATTGTTAATTTTTTAATTTCCACTTGCAAAGAGACGCATTATATGGTACAATAAATATAACTTATCAAGAGTGGCTGAGGGACAGGCCCTGTGAAGCCCGGCAACCTGCTGTTAGAGTAAGGTGCTAATTCCCGACAGATGAGTAGCTTGCGTTCATCGCCTCGGGATAACCGAGGCGTTTTTTATTCTGTAATCAATCGAAAGGAAATAGATAAAATGAGAAAATTGTTTACCTCTGAATCGGTGACCGAAGGTCATCCCGATAAAATATGCGACCAGATCTCCGACGCGATACTTGACGAGATTCTCCGTCAGGATCCGATGGCGCGCGTTGCTTGCGAGACTACCTGTACCACTGGTATCGTTTACGTAATGGGTGAGATCACTACTCACGCGTTCGTTGATTTCCAGGAAGTAGTAAGAAGCACCGTTAAAGAGATCGGTTACGATCGCGCAAAATACGGTTTTGACTGCGAGACCTGCGCGGTTATCAACTCTATCCACGGTCAGTCTCCCGATATTGCTATGGGTGTTGACAAGTCTGCCGAGGCTAAGAGTGGCGAGACCACCGATAAGTACGATACCGGCGCGGGCGACCAGGGTATGATGTTCGGTTACGCGTGTGACGAGACTCCCGAGCTTATGCCGCTCCCGATCTCTCTTGCTCACCGTCTTGCAAAACAGCTTACCAAGGTTCGTAAGGACGGCACTCTTTCTTACCTCCGTCCGGACGGAAAGACCCAGGTTACTATCGAGTACGATGACGATACCCCCGTTCGTGTTGACGCTATCGTCGTTTCTTCCCAGCACGGTGACGACGTTTCTCTTGAGCAGATCCGCGCTGACGTTATCGAGCACGTTATTAAGCCGATAGTTGATCCCGAAATGATGGATGAAAACACCAAGGTTTACGTTAACCCCACCGGCCGTTTCGTTGTAGGCGGACCTCAGGGCGACAGCGGACTTACCGGCCGTAAGATCATCGTTGATACATACGGCGGATACTCCCGTCACGGCGGCGGCGCATTCTCCGGTAAGGACCCGACCAAGGTTGACCGTTCCGCATCCTACGCGGCTCGTTACGTTGCTAAAAATATCGTTGCCGCAGGCCTTGCTAAAAAGTGCGAGGTTCAGATCGCTTACGCTATCGGCGTAGCTAAGCCTGTTTCCGTAATGATCGACACCTTCGGCACCAACACTGTACCCGAAGAAAAGATCTCCGAGGCTGTATCCAAGTACATCGATCTTCGTCCCGCTGCTATTATCGAGCGTTTTGACCTTCGCCGTCCGATCTACAAGAACACCGCGGCATACGGTCATATGGGTAGAGAAGACCTCAAGGCTCCGTGGGAAAATCTCGATATGTCTATCGAGCTTCGCAAAGAGTTTGAATAATTTCAGAATTTATAAAATATGATTCACAAAACAGCTCCGATGGGCATACGCTGAAACCGAGGAATATTGATTTCGGAGGTTTTTGTATGAGCATCGGAGTCGTTTTTGAAATAATCGCAGGCGCGCTTGCGGTGATCGGTATGTACTCGCTTGTTTGCGAGTTTATCCGCGGGGTACTTTGCCGCGGCAGGTATTATATCGCGGTGCGCGCGGGGGCAAAGCCGAAGCGCGAGATACTTGAGGACGTGTACATGGCGCGCAGGTTGATAGATATTTCTACGGGAGCTTCAATGCGGGTGATTTTGCTGCTTGACGACGAGTATCGGCTTGACAGCTTGTCAGACGTTAACGCGGAGCTTTACGTAAAAGCAGAAGAAAAAACAGAAATTTAGAACGGAGGACGTATGGAGAACAAAAGCGACAAACTACTCGCGTACAGCGGTACTGTTGAGGACGTTATATATACTAATGAAGAAAACGGATACAGCGTTTTTGTTCTTGAGACCGACGGGGACGAGATAATAACGGCGGTCGGAACGCTTCCGTACATAACCGAGGGCGAGATGTTGATAGTTTACGGCACGTGGGTTCACCACAACGTATACGGCCGCCAGTTCTCGGTGGATTCTTATGAAAAACAGATGCCTGCGGACGAGGCGTCTATTTTGAGGTATCTCTCGTCCGGCGCGGTCAAAGGGGTAGGACCCAAGACGGCGCAGAGAATAGTCGGAATGTACGGCACAGAGTCGTTTGACATAATAGAAAACCGCCCCGACTGGCTTGCCGAGATACCGGGAATATCAAAGAAAAAGGCCGAGGAGATCAGCGAAAATTTCAAAAAACAGGCTGGTATGAGATCGGTTATGATGTTCTGCCGCGAGTTTTTCGGTCCCAATACCTCGGTGAAGATATATAAAAAATGGGGTTCCTCTGCCGTTGATATAATCCGTGCGAACCCGTACAGGCTTTGCAGTGAGATCGGCGGCGTCGGATTTGAGCGCGCGGATACCGTCGCGAGCGCGATCGGGTTTGCGCGTGACTCGGACGAGAGAGTTAAAAGCGGAATCAAGTATATTCTGCAGGGTAACGCCCATCAGAATGGGCACACCTGCATTCCGCGCGGAAAGCTGACCGATACCGCTGCGGCTATGCTGAACGTTACGGCAGATCACGTTGATCGGATGATAGAAGAACTGATCGCGGCAAAAGAGCTTTACACTCTCCGCGACGGGGAGACCGAGCTTGTGTTCTCCGCGCGGACGTATATGGCGGAGAAATATTCGGCGGACAAGCTGAACGTGATAAAGGCATCCTGCCGTCCCACCGACGCGTCAGACATCGCTTTGCTTATTGAAAAAATAGAGCTTGACGAGGGTATCAGATACGCAAAACTGCAGAGAACGTCTATTGAAGCGGCGCTGACCGAGGGAGTGTTTATCCTGACCGGCGGTCCCGGTACGGGTAAGACTACCATCGTGCGCGCGCTACTACGTATTTTCTCGGATATGGGATACCGCGTCGCGCTCACAGCACCTACCGGGCGTGCCGCAAAGAGATTGTCCGAGTCTACGTCGGAGGAGGCGAAGACTATTCACCGCCTGCTCGAGATGAACTACGGCGATGAGGACGAGCCTAAATTTATGCGGACAGAACACAATCTTCTTGAGGAGGACGTTATTATCGTTGACGAGGCGTCAATGGTTGACGCACTTCTGCTCGAGTCGCTTTTGCGCGCGGTAAAAAGAGGTGCGCGCCTGATACTGATTGGGGACGTGGATCAGCTTCCGTCTGTCGGTGCGGGTAACGTGCTGCATGATCTTATTGCGTCGGGGAAATTCAAAACAGTGAGACTCACCGAAATATTCAGGCAGGCTGAAGAAAGTCTTATCGTTTACAACGCGCACAGAATAAATAACGGAGAATATCCCGAGCTTGACGTAAAGAACAAGGATTTCTTCTTTTTGCCGCGTAACGGGGACAAGCTGATAGCCGCGACGGTGGTTGATCTTTGTATAAACCGCTTGCCGAAGACTTACGGCGAGGACGTTTTTAAGAAAATACAGGTTATCTCACCGTCAAGAAAAGGCGAGGCGGGAACCGAGAGCTTAAACGAGCTGATACAGGCGGCAGTAAATCCCCCGCTTGCGTCAAAACCGGAGAAAAAGCTGTACAACCGCACGTTCCGCGTCGGCGACCGTGTAATGCAGACCCGAAACGACTACGACATAGAGTGGGAGCGCGACGGAAAATGCGGTGCGGGAATCTTTAACGGCGACATCGGTGTGATAGAGGATATGGATTACATCGAGGAAGCTATGCTGATAAATTTTGACGGCAGATACGTCACCTACGATTTTTCCCAGTGCGACGAGCTTGACCACGCATACGCGATGACCGTGCATAAAAGTCAGGGCAGTGAGTATCCTATCGTTATAATCCCTGCGGGCTCGTTTGCTCCTCAATTAAAGACGAGAAATCTGCTTTACACTGCGGTTACCAGAGCTAAAAAAATGGTTATAATCGTCGGCGACCGATCGGGCGTGTGCGAAATGGTTGACAACGACCGCCAGACCAAGCGTTATACCGGACTTGAGCTGATGCTGGAGGCAGAGTGATGAGAAAACGCGCAGGTATCTCACGGCTGCTGGATATTTTGTTCCCTCCGAAGTGCGCCGGGTGCGGAGAAGTTCTTGACTCAACCGGTGACGGAGTTTTCTGCCGACGTTGCCGCGCGAAATGGGAAATGGCAAAGTACCGTCTTTGTGACGTATGCGGCAACAGGTGCTTTCGGTGCAGGTGCGCGGAGAAAATAATGTACGCCGCAGGCATCAGAACGCATCTTAAATTAGTATTTTACGAGGGTGGCGGACGCGGAGTTGTTAAATCAGTACTCTATCGGGCAAAGAAAAGTAATAACAATTTGCTTTTTGAAATGCTCGGGGAGGAGTGCGCGAAGCTTATAATAAATTTTCTGTCAGAGAGTGAGACCGATTATTCGGACGTGCTTCTCACTTATCCCAAGAGAACCGACGAGCGAAAACGCGAGGCGGGATACGATCAGTCCTATATGATAGCCAGGATAATATCAGACCGCACGCAAATAGAGCTGGTTGAAACTATGTACCGCCGCGGAGGAAAGGCTCAGAAAAAGCTGGACCGTGCGGCAAGAGCGGAAAATGCGAGAAATTCTCTGTTCCCGATAGACGGGTTGGAGCTTTCCGGAAAAACGGTGATAGTGTTTGACGACGTGGTGACTACCGGCGCAACGGCAGTGCGCGCGGCGGATATTCTGTACGGCGCGGGAGCCGCTGAAGTTGTGATGCTGTCGGTCGCAAAAAGCATTTTTACCGCCGAAAATCGCGGAAAATAGCGGTGTTTGCGGCATAATCGGGAAATTGCATAAAATTCCTTGCAATTTCGCATATATTGAGGTATAATTATAATTAGATAATATGGAGCAGTTTGCTCTGTAACTTGAAACGAAAGGAACCGGTATTATGGGCAAGGATATTGGAATAGATCTCGGTACCGCCTCGGTGCTTGTTTACGTCAAAGGTACCGGTATCGTGCTGAAGGAACCGTCGGTTGTCGCTATCGACAAAAATACCGACCGCCTTCTCAAGGTAGGACGGGACGCACAGCAGATGCTCGGGCGTACTCCCGGTAATATAATCGCAATCAGACCATTGCGTGACGGCGTTATAAGCCAGTATGAAGTCACGCTGAAAATGATACAGTATTTTATCCGCCGCGCGTGCGGTACGGTGCTTTTCAAGCCGCGTGTAATTATCTGCGTTCCGAGCGGAATTACAGAGGTTGAGGAACGCGCGGTAGTAGACGCAGCAAGGCAGGCGGGTGCGAAGCGCACTTACCTCATAGAAGAGCCGGTTGCGGCGGCTATCGGTGCGGGACTTGATATATCCCTCCCGAGAGGAAATATGATAGTTGACATCGGCGGCGGTACCACCGACGTTGCGGTAATATCGCTCGGCGGTGTCGTAGTGTCCGAATCTATCAAGGTCGCGGGAAATAAATTTGACGAAGCGATAATCAGATACGTCAGAAAGAAGCACAACGTGCTTATCGGTGAGAGAACTGCCGAGCGAATCAAGATCGCGGTCGGTACAGTGTGGCCGCTTAACGAGCCGAAGACTATATCGGTAAAGGGCAGATGTCTTATTACGGGATTGCCAAAGCCGGTCACTCTTTCATCAAACGAGATGCCGGAGGCTCTTGAAGAACCGATATCGGCAGTACTTGAGGCTGTATGTAACGTTATTGAAAGAACTCCGCCCGAGCTGATAGGAGATATAATGACCAACGGTATAATTATGACCGGCGGCGGATGTCTCATATTCGGACTTGACAGGCTTATTGCAAACGTTACCGGCATCAAGACCCGTATAGCCAACGAGCCGGAGCAGTGTGTTGCAAAGGGTACGGGTAAATCTCTCGATCACCTTTCGGTCATTCCCGAAGGATCAATAAATATTTCACGTCAGAGACCTGCAAGATATTGATTTATCCCATTCGGCGGAAGATCTCTTCCGCCGAATGAATTTTATATTATTTAACTTTTGAAAACGGAGAGTAAAAGTAAAAATGAAAGCAGTTGTATACGGCGGCGGAAATATCGGCCGCGGATTTTTGGGTCAGCTTCTTTACGAAAGCGGATTTGAAACGGTTTTTGTAGACGTTTTTCAGCCTATGATCGACCGTATAAACGAGACCGGCGGTTACACTATCCGCGTGGTTTCAAACGAAGAACAGAAGGATATTAAGATCGGTAATTGCCGCGCGGTACATTCGGACGACGCGCCGAAGGAGATCGCAGACGCGGATATAATATTCACCTCTGCAGGCGTTAACGTGCTTCCCAAGATCGCGCCCGTCGTAAAGCGAGGACTTGAAATGAGAGAGGGAAAGGGCGTTGACATCGTTATCTGCGAAAACCTTCTCCACGTTGACAAGTATTTTCACGACCTCGTATGCCCGCCGGACAACGTAGGCTTCGTTGAGGCGAGCGTCGGCAGAATGGTTCCGGTTATGACTCCCGAAATGCAGGAGGGAGACATCAGCCGCGTGTGGGTAGAACCGTTCTGCACTCTTCCGGTTGACCGCGACGCATTCAAAAATCCTATTCCCGAGATCAAGGGTATGGTACTGAGCGCACCGTTTGAATATCACATTCAGAGCAAGCTGTTCCTTCACAATATGGGACACGCGGTTGCGGCGTATATGGGTATGTCAAAGGGTTACGAGTACATATGGCAGTCTATGGAGGACGAGGAGATATTCTCCTGCGTCAGAGATGCGATGTATTCCTCCGCTAAAGCTCTTTCCCTCGAGTTTGACAAAGACTACGCCGAGGTAAAGGCGTATGCGGACGATCTTATGTTCAGATTCAAGAACAAATTCCTCGGAGATACCACGAAGCGAGTCGGACGCGATCCCGAGCGTAAGCTTGCTCCGAACGACAGATTTCTCGGAACCATCAAACTGTGCTTAAAACACGGTATTGACGTTGCTCCCATCAAGCGCGGAGTTATGGCGGCGCTTGACTATTTGTATGAAATTTAATTTAAAATATTGACCTTCGAGATCACTCGCGGTATAATATTATATATTTATAATTTTCGAAAGGAAAGTAAAAATGAAGCGCGTAATTGCTTTAATGCTTGTTCTGTCTATGATGATCGTGCCGCTGGCAGCGTGTAGCGGTGACTCGGACGACAAGCCGAAAGAAACGACCGCCGCAAAAGACACTACGGCTGAAACTACGGCGGATCCCAATGCTATTACTACTTATCTTGAGCCCATGGACGAAGAGCTCGTTGAGCTTGACTACGGCGGAGAACAAATCCATATTCTTTCAAGAAAGGATAAGGACTACGCAGGCGATGAGCTTTGGGTAGAAGAACTTACAAATGATCCCGTAAACGACGCTATATATAACAGAAACCTTGCAGTGGCAGAGCTTCTCGGCGTTGAGTTTATCGAGACCAGAGCAGGTGCGACCAATGATCTGCAGCAGAAGGTAGATATAATGGTAAACTCCGGCGATACTACCTACGACATAGTTGCGGGCTCGGTTGCATACGGTACTCCTATGATAAACGACGGTCTTATGTATAACCTCTACGACAACGGTATTGATACTTACCTTGACGCTACCAAGCCTTGGTGGGCTCAATTCTGGATAGAAGAAGCTGAAATGGGTGATCGCCTTTACTGTATCACAGGCGCTCCCGCGCTTTCTCTTACCCGTCTTATGTTCGTAATCTACTATAATAAGGATCTTGCAGAAGATCACGGTATCGATGATCTTTACGACGTTGTAAATGAAGGTAAATGGACTATCGACTATCTCTCCGAGCTTGCTAACGGCATATACCGTGACCTTAACGGTAACGACCTGAGAGACGAAGAAGACGAATACGGTATCGGTATTGATAACTACGTAAACACCGATATTTTCTGGAGCAGCTTTGATATGAAGTTCCTTCAGAAAAAGGCTGACGGTTGGTACGAGCTTGCTACCGGTTCAAAGGAAAAAATATCTATTGCATTTGATAAAGTATGGGAGCTCATTTACGAAAACACAGGTTCTTACTGGCTCGGCGGTTATGACGAAGAGAGAGAAGAAGACTTTGACGAGTTGTTTGCTAACGGCACCCTTCTTTTTGCTCCCCTTGAGCTTAAATACGCAGAGACCGAAGATTTCAGAAATATGCAGGCAGAGTACGGTATTCTTCCTACCCCCAAGTATGATGAAAAGCAGGATACCTATTACACCTATCCTCACGACCAGTATACCGTGTTTATGGTTCCGATCACCGTAAGAGATCCCGAGATGAGCGGTGCTGTGCTTGAAGCTATGGCGTATGAGTCTTACAAGACTCTTCAGCCGATGTACTACGATATAGTTCTCAAGGGTAGATATGCAAACGACCCTGAGTCCCGTGCTATGCTTGATATGATTACCACTAACGTAACCGTTGACGCAGCATGGATCTACGGACGTCAGCTCGGCCTTCCCGCTGCTTCCGTTTTCAGAACCCTTATGGGCAAAGAGTCTAAGTCTTTTGCTGCCGAGTATTCAAAGCACGAGAGAACGCTTAATAAAGTTCTTAACGCTATGCAGAAGCAGATAGAAGATTACGATTATTAATTTTCCATATCAGCGAAATCGGCGCCTCACTCATTTGAGTGGGGCGCCTTTTTATATAAAATGATAAACACTTGAAACAGGATGATCTTGCTCTCGTTTTGTACTATGTTGTTATTTTCTCTTTTTTTGAAAAAACACTTGACAAATGCTCAAAAAACATTATAATGATTTATATAAAACCTTAAAGCCCACTTTTGAAACGGAGACGAAGTTATGAAAAAAATAATCAGTATCCTTTTACTTTGCGCTATGCTGTTGCCGTCTGTTGCCTGCTCGTCCGATACGGATAAAAAGAAGCCGGCGGATACTACTGCGGCACAGACTACGGCCTCAAACGTAATAACCAATGATGTCGAGCCGATTGACGAAGATCTTGAAGCACTTGACTACGGCGACGAGAAAGTAGTTATCCTGCAGAGAGAGTGCACCAATGAATCTGCCGCAGGTAACTATCAGTACACTAACGAGCTGTTTGCAGAAGAGCTCAACAGCGACCCGATAAACGACGCTATTTATAACAGAAATATGGCGATCGAAGAACTTCTCGGAATAGAACTTATAGAGGAATCGGATCGCAACGGTCATACCGGAATTCAGCAAAAAATGACCATTATGGTCAATGCGGGCGATACTACGTACGATATCGTTTCCGGTAGTGCGGCGTGGGCTACTCCGATGATACTTCAGGGTTATGCTTATAACCTTAACGATAACGGAATAGATACCTATCTTGATACTACTAAGCCTTGGTGGCCTCAGTACTGGATAGAAGAAGCTGAAATAGACGAAAAACTCTATTGTATTACCGGCGGTCCGGCACTTTCCTTGTCCCGCCTTATGGTAGTGTTCTTCTACAATAAAACTATGGGAGAGGCGCACGGAATTGAAAATCTGTACGACGTTGTAAACGACGGCAGATGGACTATCGATTACGTGGCAAATATGGTATCTTCTATCTACCGTGACCTTAACGGTAACGATCTGCGTGACCCTGAAGACGAGTACGGTATCGCTATAGACGACTACGATAACGTAGACATCTTCTGGAGCGGATTTGATATGAAGTATATCACCAAAAATTCCGACGGTGTAATAGAGTTTAATCCTTCCTCAAAAGAGAAGATAGTTAACTCGTTTGAAAAGGTATACGGGCTGATCTTTGAAAATACCGGCTCGATGTTTTACCGCGATCCGGATTTTGAAGATGACTATTCGAGCTATTATGACAGAAGTGCGAATTCATTTACCAGCGGTTCTGTTTTGCTTGCACCTTTGCATCTTCAGTATGCAGAAACTTCTGCGTTCAGAAATATGCAGGACAGCTACGGTATTCTTCCCACGCCTAAATACGACGAAAGCCAGAAGAATTATTATAGCTACGTACACGACCAGTATTCTATATTTATGGTTCCGACAACGGTAAAAGATCCCGAGATGAGCGGAGCTGTGCTTGAGGCTATGGCGTACGAGTCTTACAAGACGCTTATGCCTGCGTACTATGAAGTTACCTTGAAGGGCAGATACGCAAATGACCCTGAGTCAAGAGCTATGCTTGATATGATTTCAAGCAACGTTATGATGGATACTGCTATCATTTACGGTGGATTCTTTAACTATCCCTGTGCCGGAATACTTAGAGGTAATATGGAATACGGCAATACCTCATGCGTGAGCGAATATGAATCAACTGCAAGACTTATCGACAAGGTAATTAAAGCGGTAAGAAACGAACTCGGCAAACTTGACTATTAAATATAACACCCGTCAGTGCATTGCGCTGACGGGCGTCTCTCTACGTATATCCTGTGTTTTTTTATTACTTGACAAATATAAAAAAATTAGTATAATAGTTATATCAACATTAATGTCATCGAAACGGAGAGAACATTATGAAAAAAATAATCAGTATCCTTTTACTTTGCGCTATGCTTCTGCCGTCTATCGCTTGCTCGTCCGACACAGACAAAAAGCCGGTGGACACTACCGTGGCAGATACTACCGCCGCAAAGACCGACGTTATCACAAACGCAGTTGAGCCGATTGATGAAGAACTTGAAGCGCTTGACTACGGCGGGGAAAAAATAGTTATTCTTCAAAGAACTCCTTCCCAAAATTCTACTACCACAGGAGCTAACTATCAGTTTACTGACGAACTGTTTGCAGAAGAACTTACAAGCGATCCGATAAACGACGCTATTTATAACAGAAATCTTGCGGTTTCCGATCTTCTTGGCGTTGAGTTTGTTCAGGAAACTGCACACGGTTATACCGACCTCCAGCAAAAGGTAACGGTTATGGTTAACGCCGGAGATACTACCTACGATATAGTTGCCGGAAGTGCTGCGTGGGCAACCCCTCTGATACTTCAAGGTGCCGCTTATAACCTTTACGATAACGGAATTGATACCTATCTTGATACTACCAAGCCTTGGTGGCCGCAGTACTGGATAGAAGAGGCAGAAATAGACGAAAAGTTGTACTGCCTTACCGGCGGTCCTGCTTTGTCCCTGTCCCGTCTTATGGTTGTGTGGTTCTACAATAAGACCATGGGTGAAGCACACGGAATTGAAGACCTGTACGAAGTTGTAAACGACGGCAGATGGACTATCGACTACGTTTCAAATCTTGTCTCTTCTATCTACCGTGATCTTAACGGTAACGACCTGCGTGACCCCGAGGATGAATACGGTATTTCTATCGACCACTACGACAATGCCGACATCTTCTGGAGCGGATTCGATATGAAATATATCACCAAGGATTCCGACGGTATAATAGAGTTTAATTCTTCTTCAAAAGAGAAGATAATTACTGCATTTGAAAAGGTATACCAGCTGGTATTTGATAACAAGGGCTCGCTGTATTACCGCACGGAGGAGTTTGACGACGGACTTAGCAACTATACGAGAAGTGCTGCTATGTTTACGAGCGGAACCACTTTGCTTGCTCCTTTGCACCTTCAGTACGTAGAGACTGCTGATTTTAGAAATATGCAGGATACCTATGGAATTCTTCCTACTCCCAAATACGACGAAGCACAGAAGAATTATTATTCCTACGTTCACGACCAGTATTCAATATTTATGATTCCCAATACCGTAAGAGACCCGGAAATGAGCGGAGCAGTTCTTGAGGCTATGGCATACGAGTCTTACAAGTCGCTTATTCCCGCGTATTTTGAAGTAGCTTTAAAGGGCAGATATGCAAACGACCCCGAGACAAGAAATATGATAGATATGGTGTCTAACAACGTTATGATGGATACCGCTATCATTTACGGCGGATTCTTTAATTATCCCTGCGCCGAAATACTTAGAGGTAATATGGAGTACGGTAACACTTCGTGTATAGCTGATTATGAAGCAAATGCAAGAATTATTCCTAAGGTAATCAAAGCAGTAAGAGCAGAACTTGGCAGCCTTGATTATTGATATAATAAACGTAACAAAAACCCGTCGCAAGACGGGTTTTTGTTACGTTACCAATATTTTCTGTCAAGAGAGCGTAGCTGAATTGCTTCGGCTAAATGCTCTGCCTTTATGACTTCGCTTTTTGCGAGGTCAGCAATAGTGCGTGCTACTCGCAGGATACGGTCGTATCCGCGAGCGGACAGTCCCATCGCGTCAAACGATTTTTTCATAAGAGCTTCTGCTCGCTCGTCAAGAGGGCAGAATTTGCGGATCTGTCTTGACGTCATTGTGGCGTTGTTTTTTGGCGGATTTTTCTCCTCTGTGGATATGAATCTGTTTCTCGCGTATTCACGCGCCTCACTCACTCTTTTACGTATCTCGGCGGAGGTCTCGGACGGGGCTTTGGTGCTGATCTCGCTGTAAGACACCGGCGGGACTTCTATCTGTATGTCGATACGGTCAAGCAGGGGACCGCTGATCTTTGAAAGATAGCTCTTTATGTCCTTTGGCTTGCAGGTACATTCGCGTGTGGGGTGGCCGAAATATCCGCATCGGCATGGATTCATCGCGCAGACGAGGGTGAAGGTACAGGGGTAGGTTATTCGTCCCGCGGTACGGGTTATTGTCACTGCGCCGTCCTCAAGCGGCTGGCGGAGAGATTCGGTTACAAGCTTGTTGAACTCAGGCAGTTCGTCAAGGAAAAGCACTCCGTTGTGGGCGAGAGAAATTTCGCCGGGAGCGGGAATAGTGCCGCCGCCGACAAGGCTCGGTGCGGACATGGTGTGGTGAGGAGAACGGAAAGGTCTCTCGGTGACGAGCGATACTCCGGACGGTAAAATTCCGGAGATCGAATGGATCTTGGTAGTTTCGATCGCTTCGTCAAAGGTCAGCTCGGGGAGGATAGTCGGGATTCTTTTTGCAAGCATTGATTTTCCTGTGCCGGGAGGGCCTATGAGCAGGACGTTGTGACCTCCTGCGGCGGCGATCTCAAGCGCGCGTTTTGCGCGTTCCTGACCTTTTACGTCTGAAAAATCTACGTCAAAAGATGAAACTGCGGAGGTGAATATCTCGCGCTCAAATCTGAACGGCTCAAGCGGAATGTCTCCGCGCAAATGGAGCATCAGCTCGCGTACGTCGTGTACTCCGTAAACGTCGATGCCTTCGACTACCGACGCCTCTGCGGCGTTTGCGGCGGGGACGTATACTTCGGTCTGACCTGCGGCTCTTGCCGCAAGGCAAAGGCATAGTGCTCCGCTGACAGGGCGGATGCTTCCCGAGAGGGAAAGCTCGCCGATAAAGCACTTGTCAGACAGTGAAACGGTGGGTGGGAGCGCGCCCGCGCATTTGAGAATACTTATAAGTATAGCAAGGTCGTAAGCGCTTCCTTCTTTCTTTTTGTCTGCGGGAGCCAAATTGACGGTGAGCTTGAGGGCGGGGAAGCGGAAACCGCTGTTTTCTGCCGCCGCCTGAACTCTTTCTTTAGCCTCTTTTACCGCTGCGTCCGGAAGTCCGACCAAATCAAACTGAGGTATCTTGTTCTCGCCATTACACTCTATCGTGACGGAAAAACCGTCTATTCCCCAGAGCCCGGCGCTGTGTACTGTAGATAACATAACAGCCTCTCAATGATAGATTTATTCTGCAAAAAACTTAAAATAAAACTTGACAATCTTCGCGTAAGTCTTTTGATAATTATACCACATCCCGCAAATAATTACAATAATATTAAAAAATCACACTTGTTACAAAATAATTTTCATTAAATAACATCTTATTTACAATTTTGATATTTACATTTTACCAAAAAAGTGGTACAATACTATATTGAGTTAGTATGTTAAAAATTTACTCATATAAATACAGGAGGCTAAACTATGGCACGCAAAAAAATATCCATGGATGGTAACACTGCCGCCGCGCACGTAAGTTACGCATTCACGGAAGTCGCAAGCATCTATCCGATCACTCCGTCCAGTGTTATGGCAGAGCTGACCGACGCATGGAGCGCGACCGGACTCAAAAACATTTTCGGCGAAAAAGTAAACGTAATGGAGATGCAGTCTGAGGCAGGCGCAGCA
Organism: uncultured Lachnospiraceae bacterium; assembly: GCA_964525525.1. Classification (GTDB taxonomy): domain Bacteria; phylum Bacillota; class Clostridia; order Oscillospirales; family CAG-272; genus RGIG2161. Next base: position 17,224 of record CAZGHD010000036.1, read on the forward strand.
GGTACCGTTCACGGTTCTCTTGCAGCGGGTGCTCTTACTACCACCTTCACCGCTTCTCAGGGTCTTCTTCTGATGATCCCCAATATGTACAAGATCGCAGGTGAGCTTCTCCCCTGTGTTATCCACGTTTCCGCACGTTGCGTAGCTTCTCACGCACTCAACATCTTCGGTGACCACTCCGACGTATACGCTTGCCGTCAGACAGGCTTCGCTATGACGGCATGCTCCAACCCTCAGGAGGTTATGGACATCGGTGCGGTTGCACACCTCGCTACCATCAAGGGTCGTGTGCCCGTACTTAACTTCTTCGACGGCTTCCGTACATCCCACGAGATTCAGAAGATC
>CAZGHD010000037.1:0-17363 GCA_964525525.1 uncultured Lachnospiraceae bacterium
ATCTTGTCGGGCTGAGTCATAGCAGCCATTTCGTCGATCCAGCCAAGCAAATGTTTGTTCTGTGTCATGAAATTCACCCATTCCTTCAAAAAATATTTATGATAATGTTTTTTAATCAACATCGTAAGCCATTGTATATTATATCATAACGATTCCCCGTTTTCAAGCATTTATGAAAAAGTTAACAATAATTTCAAACCCTTTCAAAATAATTTATCTCAAATGTTATTGAAATAAGTTTACTTTTATGTTAATATTTATATACAGACACTATTTTTTAAGGAAGGTCACAAAAAATGGCAGAAAACAAAAAGATTTCCGGTATGGGCTTTCACCATATTAATCTCAAGGCAACAGATTTTGATAAATCGGTAAAATTCTACACCGAGGTTCTCGGCATGACTCCCGTGTGCTCGTGGGAAAATAACGGTACCCGCGTGCAGATGCTTGACGTTGGAGACGGCGGAATCGTCGAGATCGGCTCCGACTATGCAGGTCAGGTTCCCGGCGGTCTTTGGGCACACTTCGCACTCAAGGTAGACGACGTTGAGGCAGCGTACAACACCGCAATCGCAGGCGGCGCAGAGTCTATGACCGCACCCAAGATAATCAGTCTTGACGCAAAGCCCGAAAAGATGAACATACATATCGCGTTCGTTTACGGTCCCGACAAGGAAGAGATCGAATTTTTTAAGATAGTCGACTGATAAAAACACTTTTTTACGAGAGGAAAGAAATGTTCGATAGCAATGCATCCGCCGCTGAGTTCGGCAACGGTGAACACTCAACAAAGCCAATATATATAGTGCTCTCCACGCCGGCGTCGGCGACCGGGCAGGCTATTCACGTCCTGACACGGGATACCTACACTCACGCGGCAATAGCTTTTGACGAGAGCATTTCAGAAATGTACAGCTTCGGCAGAAGATTCAGGCGCACTCCGATTCCCGGTAGAATAAAAAAAGAGTCGCTTGACAGCGATCTGTTCGCAGAAAAATCACGGCTTGACGGCATCGTCATCCGCCTGCCGCTGACCGAAGAACAGCACGAAAAGGTGCGCTTGCGTACCCTTTATATGTACGGAAACAAGCAGGTATACAAGTACAATTATCTCGGTGCGTTCGGCGCTATGTTCGGCATCGGATTTAAGACCAAAAACAGATTTACCTGCTCGCAGTTCGTCGCTTATATCCTTGAATATTGCGGAGCTGTAAGCTTCAAAAAGTCCCTCAATCTGATAAAGCCGCAGGATCTCATATCTCTCGGCGGAGAGGTGATATTCTCGGGCGACTTAAAAGAATATTCGCAAAAGATAAAACGTCTCTCCGAATGAGGGACGTTTTTTGTTTTCCTCGGAACTTTTTTCTGCAAAATTCGTCAAAAGTGTAAAATATATGTTACTAAAAATAAAACCTTATATGACATCTATTGTTTTTTATAATAGTTTATATTATAATGTATAAGAAGTAATTTAGACTTTATGAAGGAGGTAAAACACGATACATGAAGCCTAACAGAAGACTTAAACTTACACGTATCCCCCGCATGGACGCAAACACTACGACCCGCGTGGAATCTGACGATATAAGCAAAAACACCGTAGACGAAAGCGAAGTTCTCAAAGCAGCCGAAGCTGCTGAAACCGAGCCCGTCCCCGTAACTCTTGAATACACCGAGAAGGATGAATCCGCTTTGGCGCCTGACGACACCACCGTATTCACCCCCGTGTCTGACGACAGCACGGTAGTATTTGACGCAGTTTCATCAAACGAAGAAATTGTAGCAGAAACAACTGAATCGGTCATCACCGAGTATTCTGCAGAGGAGGCCGAGGAAGTCCGCGACATCTCCGCATACGCTCCCGCGTATGCATCGCTTGACGACGAGCTCGAGCAGCTCACCGCAGATGACGTTGACCCCGAGGGCAAGAGCAGACGTTCGGGTTTCCCGCTGTTCTCTATCATTCGTTATCTTATGATAGTAATATGTCTGTGCATCTTCTCTTACTGCACGTTCCTCATAGCGAGAAGTTTTATCGACTACGGCAGAGGAGACGTTATCTACAGCGGTCTCGCTGAAGAATTCTTCTCTATCGACGACGGTTCCGCAGACGACGGATCTGCAAGAATGGATCAGGTCAGCGCGGACAACTCAGCTCCCACCATTGGTGAATCAACAGGTGATTTTATAGACAGAGGCGGTAACAAATTCACCTATACCCCCGACATCACCTCAAGCGACAACCCGTTTGACTCAGACCCCGAAAAGATGGTCGCAAATCTTAACAAGCTCAAAGAGTTTGCTAAAGACCTTTACGGCTGGGTTTATATCGAAGGCACGAAAATAAACTACCCTCTCGTTCAGACTACCGATAACACATACTATCTGACACACGCACCCGAGGGAGTTGACCTTTCCCAGGGTTCGATATTCGTGGACTACAGATGTAACACCGAGCTTATGCGTAACTTCAACACCGTGCTTTACGGACACAATATGAAAAACGGCTCTATGTTCCACGACGTAGAAAAGTTCTACAAAAACGAAGACCTGTTCAGAAATTCAAGAGTTATCATCTGTACCTTTGACGGAGTTTATTATTTCGAGCCGTTTGCAGTGTTCCACACAAGCTATGACACCGGATATAACGAAACCGGCTTCCTCACCTACGACGCGTTTACAGATTTTGCACAGAGAATGCAGAAGATGTCGGTATACAACAAAGGCATGAAATTTAACAAAAACGACCGTCTCCTTACCCTCTCCACCTGTACTAACGGCATCAAGACCGACCGTTACGGTCTGATGTGTATCCTTACTGAATACAACGAAGTTAAATGAAAAATACGGTAACTCTTCTCCGTTGTCCGATATGCCGTGAAAGTATCGAGATAACGCAGGATGGAAGATCGCTCAAATGCAAGAGCGGTCACTGCTTTGATTTCTCATCATCGGGATACGTTAATCTTACGCACGGCCGCGGCTCTGCCGCATCCGGTGACTCAAAGGAAATGATCCGTGCCCGCCGCGATTTTCTCGCGGCGGGTTATTATTCGCGTATAGCCGAAAGCCTGTCGGATATTCTCTTGTCCCACTCTCCCCGCTCGGTAATAGACGCGGGATGCGGTGAAGGATACTACACCTCTTTTGTCGCAGGCAAGCTCACTGAAGCGCAGGTAATCGGATTTGACCTGTCAAAATCGGGTATCGACATCGCGGCAAAATCCGCTAAACGAAACGGTCTCGACGAAAGGCTCCTTTACTCCGTTGCTGGGATTTTTGATCTTCCGATCAAGGACGAGTGCGCGGACGCAGTAATAAATCTCTTTGCGCCGTGTGCACACGAGGAATTCCACCGCGTGCTGACAGAAAACGGTATCCTTATAACAGTGGTTGCGGGCGTGCGTCACCTTTACGGTCTCAAACAGGCGCTGTATGACGTCCCGTACGAAAACGAGCTCCGCCGTGATATTTTGCCCGGATTCGATCTTGAAAACGTAGTAAACGTCAGTTATGAGACCGAGATAAAAAAAGAGCACATATTCCCTCTTTTCACAATGACCCCGTATTATTTCCGCACCTCCCCCGAGGACAGCGCAAAGCTTGACCGTCTTGACTCACTCAAAACCGAGGTCTCGGCAGACATATTAATATACAGAAAGGCGTAAAACACATGAAAGTTTCTCTTTGCATTCCGATGTATAACGAAAGCAGAGTTCTTCCGACCACACTTCCCAAGGTGTCTGAATACATGGCAAAAAACTTTGATGACTACGAGGTTATTTTCTCAAACGACGGCAGTACCGATAACTCCGCCGAGCTTGTAAAAAGCTTCGGAGACCCGAAAATAAAGCTCGCTGGCTACGAGAAGAACCGCGGCAAGGGTTGCGCCGTCCGTACCGGAATTCTCGCATCAGAGGGAGATATAGTCGTGTTCACAGACTGCGATCTCGCATACGAGCTTGACGTAGTAAAGCGCATCGCGGACATTTTTGAAAGCAACCCCGACGCTGACATAGTTCTCGGATCGCGCGCCGTTGCAAAGGACGGTTATGAGGGCTACTCGTTCATCCGCAAGCTCGCGTCAAAAACATACGTAAAAGTTCTCACAATTATCGGCGGTCTTAAATATTCCGACTCGCAGACGGGATGTAAGGGCTTCCGCCGTGAGACGGCTGACAAGATATTTTCAAACTGCGAGATAGACGGATTCGCCTTTGATTTTGAGGTAATTCTTCTCGCGCAGAAAATAAAAGCCAAGGTGATTGAAATGCCTGTCAAAATAATAAATCAGGCAGAATCCAAGGTAAACGTAGTGCGTGACGCCATGAGAATGATAAAAGACGTCAGACGCATCAAAAAGCGCATAAAACATCTTGATATTAAATAATAAAAAACTGAGGTAAAACCTCAGTTTTTTTATTTATCAATATCTGCCAAACTCCTGTATTGTCTCCATAACAACTCTCATGCTTGTGAGAAGCGAGCCGTTATTGATAGACCCTGCGGTCTCGAGATTAAGTCCTCTCGCATCATTTTCCTTTGCGGCAAGGCAGTCGCGCTTGACCTCTGCGCGTATGTCATCCGCGTTATTTCTCATAAATGTAAATGGAGCAAGCTGACCGTCTATTCTCGTCTTGGGCATATACTTGCGAATCTCCTGTACGGTAACGGTAGGGCCGAAATTGCATCCCGTGAGATTAAAATCAGCGAGAAGCGGAATCAGATGTCCCATTGCCGAGTCGGAATGCTGATAGCGGTAGTCCTCCGGATTCGGAGATACCTTTTTGAATATCCTATCAAGCACACGGTATCCGAAAGCAAGATACATTTCGGGAGAAAGGAGATTGGAATCATCATCAGCGAAACTAAATCCGTGTACGAAATCATCCTTCGTATGTCCCGATTCAATTATAAACAGGTCGATATACGCCTCAACCACGTCAGCTATCGTATCGGCAAATCTCGTGTAAAGCTCCGGATTATCGTAGTAAAGATAGAGCAGATTTTCAACTCCGTACACAGAGGTAGCCAAAGTAACAGGACCGCGTATATGGCGGAACTGACCCGGGCGGTCACCGTATTTTTCGTATACCGCACGGCATCTCTCGTCCCAATCGGGCGGGAGAATGAAACGTCTGAAAGCACCGGGAGTTTTGAGCATAAGGTCTATTTCATCAAGTTTTTTCTCGAGAGTTTCTTCGTCGCTGATCGTGCCTTTAAGCCAGGTGGTATTACCGTCAAAAACGTATTTACCGCCAAACACCTCGCCTATCTGTCTGTATGCCGGAATAGTAACTTCTCTCGGTGTACCGGGCTTATTTTCCGCAAGAAGCGGTCTTCCGACGATCTTTACCGCCTTTTCGTTATAACGGCAATTAAGCTCGTATCTTCTTTCGGGCGGAGTGTATCCCCAAGGCTGACCTTCCTCGCCAAGCTCGGCAAAAACACACTCGTTGCTCATTCTGATACCGAGAGCGACCTGCGGTGCTTTTTTTGAAAAACAATTTTCTTCGTGGGCGATTTCCTCGTCCTTCCAAAATCTTTCTATGTCTAACATGGCAATCTCCATTTATAAAATAATTATAGCTCTCAAAGAATAGGCTATCGGCATACCGCCGTACTCGGGCGCGCTTATTTTAAGATAAACCTTTCCGCCTGAATTAACGGTAACCGTTCGGTTTAGTATATGATTGTTTCCGCTCACACCCCGCGAGAATCCGTTCGCAGTCTTTACGTTTTCCCCATCGGCAAAGCAGGTAGCGTCCAAAAAGTCGCGATTTTCCGCCTTGACCGAGACCATAAACATTACCTTTTTGGCCCCTTCAAAGCAGTATACGTCAGTGTCTCCCGAGTTTGACACCGTACCTCTGATTATAACGTCGCCGTCGATAGTTTGCGCGTTATACGTGGTATCGTTGTTCTCTTTTTCAAAGGTCTGGTCGGTAAACGAGCTGTTGTTTTTAAGGAATGTTTCCATATCCTCGTTGGTCTCGTGCAGATCATCTATTTCCGCTGCGCGGACGGCAAGATATTCTTCGTTCAGAGTAGACACAGCCGAGTTTATACCGACTACTCTTCCCCGAGCGTCAACAAGCGGACCGCCGCTGCTACCCGACTCTATATGAGCCGAGGAAATAATGAAGCCCTCTCTGTCATATACAAATGAATACCGCGTAATCTCACCTTTGGTCATCTCACCTGTACGACCGCCGGGAGAGCCTATCGCGTAAACTGTCATTCCCTCGCTGATATCTTCATACGAAAGTTCAAGAAACGGAAGATCGCTTGCGCTTATTTTTATAATGGCAATATCTCTGTCAAAGTCGCAGGCGATCACCTTTTCGACGAAATAGCTTGAACCTCCGACAAGCTTTACCTCTATGTTTGCCGCGCCCTTTATAACGTGAGCCGCGGTAACTATCACCCCGTCAGGACTGATAATAAATCCCGAACCGAGATAAAGCCGAATATCGCTTTTATCATATGTCTGGAGCTCCACGCACGCGCCGATACACTTCGCGTACACCTCTTTTTCACTCAAAGGCACGAGAGACCACTTTGCCGTGATAACTGCATCAGAATCAAGCAGTGAAGCGTCCTGCGACCAGGAAATAAACTCGTAGTTTTCCCGATATACGTTCGGCAACTGAATATCAGCGCCGCTGTCCACCGTTTGTTTGAGAAGCTCTGGAGTATCGCTCTCGCCTCCGCAAAGATCAAACTCTACGGTGATCTGCTTTTTTTTCCAAATAGCTGTCAAAGTGGTGTCCGCATCTACCAGAGAAAGCTCACTGTCCCAGCCGATAAACTCATACCCCTGTCTGACCGGATCGGGCAGATACGGCAATTCCCCTTCTTCAAAGGTATACGCTCTCTCCCCGGTCAATTCTCCGCCTGCAGGATCAAGCACTACCGTAATTCTTTTTACCGTGTCCTGCGATTCTTCGGTATTTTTTTCATCCGTGTCGCTCAAGTTCGCACACGAAGCAAAAACCATGATGAATAACAGCGCAAACAGAATAGCGACCCGTTTATATCGGAGCTTCATCTACCGTTTACCACGGAATAACGCTTGCGGTTATATCGCGAACGCTGGATATTCCGTTTTCTTCCATGTATTTTTCTATTCCGTGGAGAACCTCCATCGGAGCGTAAGGATTCTTAAACGCCGCCGCGCCGATAGCCACGGCATCTGCACCGGCCATCATCATTTCGATAGCCTGCTCGGCGGTAGCGACTCCGCCCATACCGATTATCGGGAGAGATACCGCACGTCTCACCTGCCATACCATTCGTACAGCGATCGGAAAAACAGCCTCTCCCGACATACCGCCCACGTTATTTCGGAGTACGGGACGCTTGGTGCGAATATCTATCTTCATACCAAGAAGAGTGTTGATAAGGCTGAGCGCATCCGCGCCTGCCGCCTCTGCCGCCATAGCGGTTTTCGTAACGTCGGTAACGTTGGGAGAAAGCTTTACTATAAGCGGTTTTTTCGTATTTTTTCTGACCTCGGAGGTGATCTTCTCGACCATCGCAGGATCAGTACCGAAAGCAACTCCGCCCTCTTTTACGTTCGGGCAGGAAATGTTCATCTCAAGCATATCAACGTTTGTATCGTCAAGTCTTTTTGCCATCTCGCAGTAATCTTCAACAGTGCTTCCCGCGATATTGGCGATAACGGTAGAGCCCTCACTTTTCAGTCTCGGAAGCTCAACGTTTATAAACTGCTCAACGCCCGGATTCTGAAGTCCGATACTGTTAAGCATTCCGGACGGAATCTCTGCAATACGCGGAGGGGGATTTCCTGCCTTAGGCGCAAGAGTAAGTCCTTTTACAGTGATCGCACCAAGCTCGCTCGGATGATAAAAATCCTTGTACTCTTCACCAAATCCACAGGTGCCGGATGCGGTAACGATCGGATTTTTGAACTCCACGCCTGCTATATTTACAGAAAGATCTATTTTACTCATTCCCATATTATCTCCTTTGCGTTAAATACCGGACCGTCTACACATACTCTCTTGTATTTTTCGCCGAGTCCCTCGTTGCCGACGAACTGAGTCTTACAAACGCACGCAAGGCACGCGCCGACGCCGCATCCCATTCTCTCCTCCATGCTGACGTAGCACTCGCAACCGTGCTCAAGAGAAATAGCGGAAACACCCTTCATCATCGGCTTAGGACCGCAAACGAACACCGTTGCCTCGTTTTCGGAAAGATACTCGTCAAGAATACCGGTAACAAATCCGTGATAACCGTAACTGCCGTCATCGGTGGCTATCTTAACGTCAGAGCAAACCTGCTTGAAATCTTCCACGACGTTCATAAGAGATGCGTTTCTGAATCCCAGCAGAGCCACAGGCTCTCCGCCTGCCGCACGGACTGCTTTTGCCGCGGAGAGAAGCGGATAAATACCGATACCGCCGCCAACCAAAGCTACCTTACCGCTGACCTCGGGGAAGCCTTTTCCGTAAGGGCCGATAACGTCAATAGCGTCACCGGGGGCGCGAGCGGCAAGCTCTTTCGTTCCCGCGCCGCGTATCTCAAAGCAAAGTCTTACGGTGTCGCCTTCGCACTCGCATATACTGAGCGGTCTGCGAAGCGAATTAGCGTCCCCGCCGCAGATAACGTGAACTATCTGACCTGCCTTTGCCTTTTGAGCAATATCCGGCGCGGTAAAACGCAGATCGAATATCGGCGCCGCGTCACATATTCTTTCTATACTTTTTATAACGTATGAAGGCATAATTATTTCCCCCTGACAGAATTTAACGCGTCACGCATTTCGATAACGGCATCGCGGGTATATTTAGCAAAATTATCATCGTCACCCTTGCCCTTGTAAGCACACATAAGCGCGCGGGAGGAGTTAACGATAGCACCGCCGCCGTTCTTATCAAACGCCGCCGCAACATCAGCCGCGCCGCCACCCTGGGCACCGTATCCGGGGATAAGGAAGAAGGTGTGGGGAAGCGCCTCTCTGAGCTCGGCAAGCTGTGCGGGATGAGTTGCGCCAACAACCGCTCCGCAAGGAGAATATCCGCTCGCGCCGATATAATCAGCACCCCATTTCTCTACCGTTTCACCGACGATGCGGTAAATAGGCTTGCCGTCTATTTCTATATCCTGAAATTCCTTTGACGAAGGATTGGAGGTCTTTACGAGAATAAACATGGACTTATCAAATTCAGCCGCAGTTTTAACGAAAGGAAGGATACCGTCACTGCCGAGATACGGGTTAACGGTAACGCAGTCAACCTCGAGTGCCTTGTCGCTCTTTTCAAACAACTTGGTCTCGCCGAGATATGCCGCCGCATACGCCTCTGCGGTAGAGCCAATATCGTTTCTCTTAACGTCAAGAATAACGTAAAGTCCCGCAGCCTTAGCGTACTCTACTGTTCTTGCAAGCGCGCGTTCGCCCTCAAGACCGTACATTTCATAAAAAGCAGACTGGGGCTTTACCGCGGGAACAAGATCTGCCGCCGCATCAATAAGTCCTTTGTTGAATTCAAAAATAGCCTCTCCCGCCGCGCGGAAGGTGTCTCCGTATGCAGCCTTTGCCGCGTTAAGAATAGACGCGGGGATATAATCGAGCTTGGGATCAAGTCCCATTACGGTAGGATTGTTTTTTGCGTTTATTTTCTCTTTAAGTATTTCGAATGACATAGCGTTCTCCTTAAATATTTAATCAATATGTTCTCTCGCCGCCAACAAAGGTAGCAAGTATTTTTCCGTACATCGGTACATCAATAAACGGGCTGTTTTTTGATATGCTCTTTACGTCCTGCTCACGAAGGACGAACTCGTCGCCGCTAAACAGTACAATATCGGCTTTGGCTCCGTAATCAATAAATCCGCGGCCGTCGTCAAGCCCGAGGATCTTCGCCGGAGCGGTGCTCATCTTGTAAATAAGCTCGGGCAGACTCATCTTACCACTCTTAACAAAGGTGGTATAGGATGCAGCAAAAACGCTCTGGAGCCCGAGTATTCCGAACGCGCCGGTCTCAAGATCCGCCTTGTCCTCAGAAGAATGTGGTGCGTGATCGGTTGAAATACAGTCAAGCGTTCCGTCGATAACCGCTTCTATTATCGCTTCCCTGTCAGCTTTTGATCTGAGCGGAGGCTTCATTTTTCCGTTGGTGCCAAGATGCTCAACGTCCTCATCGGTAAATACGAAATAGTGCGGACAGGTCTCTCCGGTTACGGTAAGTCCTTCTTCTTTCGCTTTTCTTATGAGATCGGCTGATTTCGCAGTGCTGACGTGAGCTATGTGAAGATGCGCGCCGGTCTCTCGGCACAGCTCTATCTCGCGAGCCACTGCCTCGTCCTCCGAAGAATTCGGTATACCCGCAACACCTAATTTTCTCGAGGTCTCTCCCTCGTTTATAACTCCGCGTCCGGTCAGCGAAAGCTCCTCGGAATGCGAGATTATAAGATGCTCACCGAGCGCCGCCTGCTTCATTGCGGTAAGCATGGTTTCTCTGTCCGACACAGGCCGTCCGTCGTCAGAGAAGGCAATCGCGCCGGCTTCACGCAGCTTTGTGAAATTCGTGACCTCTTCACCTTTTTGTCCTTTGGTTATCGCGGCGGCAGGAAGTACTCTGCAAAGTCCCTTTTCTCTCGCGGTATCAAGAACGTATTTGAGCGTTTCTTCATTGTCTGTTACAGGCGAGGTATTGGGCATAGGAACGACCGTTCCGTAACCTCCCGCGGCGGCGGCGGCCGTACCGCTTGCAATATCTTCCTTATAGGTAAATCCCGGGTCGCGCAGATGCGTATGAATATCTATAAACGCGGGAGCGGCATACGCTCCGTTTGCGTCGTACACGGGAATAGTCGAAAGCTCGGCTATCACTCCGTGAGGCGCGAATTCCTCAATAATACCGTCGAGTATCAGAATATCGTACGCGCCGTATATTTTTTCTCCGTCCACCAGATTACAGTTTTTTATAAGCAGACTGTCAGCAAATCTTTTTTTCAATTCAAATCTCCTTTTTGAGAATATATCCTTTTCCGCGCACCGTAACTATCTCGGTCTTGCGCGGTAATTTTTTCAGTTTTTTGCGAAGGTAATAGACGTACACCTCGAGTACGTTTGATTCTTCAGAATCAAATACAGACGCCGCATCTTCCTTTGAAACAAGCTCTCCGTCAGCGTCGTAAAGCTTTCGTAAAAGCAGGTATTCCGCAGGAGAAAACTTTACAGAATTCCCCGCATAAGAAACGGACGAGGACGCATCGTCAAAATAAAATTGTTCTGTCTCTTTTCCTGCTGCCCTCATAAATTCAAGAACGTAACTTTTGAATTCATCAAGCTTAAACGGGCGCAAAACGCGCGGCACACCGCGCGTAAGCTCGAGATTTTCATCAGCGGTAATAACTATGCACGAGCTTGGCAATTCAGACGGAGGAGCACCCATACTTTCCTCATCCCACAGGCAGACACCGCTATTCGTAACGTCGCCCGCGCGCCCGGATACCGTAACCCGCGCCCCTCCCGAAAAGAGAATACCGAGCATACGCGAAAAAACGGCATCACGCGATATTATCCTGATCACGCCGCACCGCCTTTCTCTTTTCACCGTAATTTTTACTACAATAATATAATACCCTATTTTGACTAAAAAGTCAATAAAAAAGCGACTCTGACAGACAAACAGAGTCGCTTTTTTTACTTATTGTTTTTCCACGTTCTTTTTTGACAGCTTTCTGCGTATCTTATTACGCAAATGAAGAATAAAAAGAGTCATACCAACGCTTACCGCAGCGACTATCAAAACAAGCTCTATCAAAGTAATTTTAAATCCGCCGTCAATGTCGATCAGCATATACGGCTTGTCCTTTGCAGATTTTTTATAGACCGAGGTATTTATTCTCATTTCATTATCAACGATAATACGGTCTCCGCGGCGGATCTCTTTCATCGCGCCGACCACCTTTTCAATACATTCTTTCATAACATATAAACCTTTCTCAAAGTCCGTATGAAGCAAAAGATACGGACATAAATATAATACAGGTATCTACATAGTTATTATACCAAATCTGCGCCAAGTATACAATAACAAAGCAGGAAAATTATGATGCCGAATGAATATGCGTCCGTTCCGCGCCACATAATTATATAAAGTAAAACGTATCGGAGGTTAAAAATAGTGAAAAACAAATTTCTCACGCGTTTTTTAGCGATACTTTCATCCGCCCTATTCTTCGGTCTGTATATTTTACTTGCGCTGACCATGTCCGCAGAACTGCCAAAGGAAGAACAAACCGATTTTCCAAATGAAGCTATGCTCTCAAAGTATTTGAAAGCAGATCAAGCAGAACAGATTGCAGCTGGGAGTCTATATTTTCTGCCGTGTGAGTCAGACGAGGCAGAAAGGACAAGCACTGCACTCACGTTCAAGGGAAAGAATGGAGAGAACGCGAGCGGCTACGATTCGGATGACCTCCTCTGGCTGTCAAGAATAATCTACGCCGAAGCAGGAACCGAACCGCTTGAAGGCAAGCTCGCCGTGGGAAGCGTGGTGATGAACAGACTCGCATCAGCTAATTATCCCGACACGATTTACGGCGTGATATTTGACAGAAAATTCGGAGTTCAATTCACCCCCGCGGCAACCGGATCGGTATATAAATCTCCCGACGAAGAAAGTATCCTTGCCGCAAAAATGTGTCTTGGCGGGTACTCGGTATCAAGCGATATTTTGTTTTTCCTAAACGAAGCGATCGCCACCGGCACGTGGATGCAGGACAACCGTGATTTCGTTATGACTATCGGAAATCACGATTTTTACTCATAATTTGATCGAGTCAACCTCGTTCATCCAAAGAGTAGCAAGCGCGTCGCTCGGCATTTTGAAATCTCCGCGAGGCGAAAGTCCTACCGAACCTATCTTGGGCCCATCGGGCAAGCAGGATCGTTTGAACTGCTGCATGAAAAATCGTCTGACAAAATTTTTAAGCCACGTGTGAATGGTTATCTCGTCGTACTCGCCCTCAAACGCAAGAGTTGCGAGTCTGAATATCTTTTTCGGGGACATACCGTGACGCAGGAAATAATATATGAAGAAGTCGTGTAGCTCGTAAGGCCCGACGAGATCCTCGGTTTTTTGAGAGATTTCCCCGTCCTTTGCGGGAAGAAGCTCGGGAGACACCGGGGTTGCGAGTATATCATTAAGCACTGCCGAAAGCCTCTCACCGGCCCTCTCCGCACAGTACGCAACGATATGGCGGATAAGCGTTTTCGGCACACCGCCGTTAACGCCGTACATAGACATATGGTCTCCGTTATAGGTCGCCCATCCGAGCGCAAGCTCGGAAAGGTCGCCCGTCCCGATAAGAATACCGCCGTTTTTGTTGGCAATATCCATCACTATCTGCGTTCTCTCGCGCGCCTGTGAATTTTCGTAGGTTACGTCGCATACGTTCTCGTCGTGTCCTATATCGCGGAAATGAACTCTTACCGCATCTGCTATCGGAATTTCTCTGTAGCTGACACCAAGCTCCTCGCAAAGTATCTGCGCGTTACTCTTTGTACGCTTCGTAGTTCCGAAACCGGGCATAGAAACGGCTATTATATCCGAGTGATCTCTTCCCATCAGATCCATCGCTTTTGCCGCGACGAGTATCGCAAGAGTAGAATCAAGCCCGCCGGACACCGCAACAACCGCGCATTTTGCACAGACGTGCTCCAGCCTCTTTTTAAGTCCGTGTGCCTGAACCCGTAGTATCTCCTCACATCTTGCCGCTCTTGTCTCGCTGTCCTCCGGAACGAACGGTAAACGCGCAAATTTTCTTGTTATATTGGTTTTTGTGGCAGGCATAGAAAATTCAACCACCGCATATCCGTCGTCGTCCGTCATCAGGAATACCGAATTTTTCTTTCTCTCGTCGGACAAGCGGATAACGTCTATCTCGCTTACTGACATTGACTTTTCAAAAGGTGCGTTCTCTTTGAGACATATTCCGTTTTCGCAAATCAAAGAGTGTCCCGAATATACCGCATCGGTAGTGGATTCACCCTCTCCCACATCAGAATAAATATATCCGCAGATAAGGCGTCTCGACTGCTCCCTCACTGCAGTACGGCGAAGTTCTTTTTTACCAACTGTTTCGCTCGTTGCGGAAAGATTCGCTATCACCGTTGCTCCCGCAGTAGCGTGAAGCACCGACGGAGAAAAAGGAGACAGCAGATCTGCCGAAAGTTCAGCAGCAAAGCAAAATTCCGGTATCTCAAGACAGCGGAAGATTACATTTTTACCAAACGGAACGCACGTACCGAGAAATATTATCTCCTCGGTCTCGTCGGGTGCGGGACAGAAATATCTGCTCTCGCAAAGCTCACCGTGATCGACAATAACCGTTTTCGGAACGATTCCGAGCAGTTTTCCGTCATACACTATAGCCGCGCAGTCAAACAGCTTTCCGCGCAAAAGCATAGGAAATCCTACCGCAACCGCCATCTCTTTGCCTGCGGTCGTTTTTATTATCTTGTCAAGTGCGTTCTCAGCACCTTTTATAAGAGTTGAATTAAGAAAAAGGTCTCCGCAAGTATATCCTGTTATGCAAAGCTCGGGCAAAACGAGAAGCTTCACGCCCTCAGAGCTTGCGTTATCTATTACTTCAATTATTTTTTCTGCGTTATACAGAGTGTCGGCAACCTTTATCTCAGGCGCCGCCGCCGCAACTTTTATAAATCCGTCAATCATCTAAGGATCCTCCAAGCTATCTCAGCATATAAACGTCAACGTCTTTTCCACCGTGAGTGTATATTCTCGGGACACGGCTGGTAATTCCGCACAATACTTCGTGAGCTATCGTGCCGATGCTTTCCGCTATATCGTCAGAGCGGATCTCGACGTCCCCGCCGCGGCCGAAAAGGATTACCTCGTCGCCTACCGAAACACCGTCAACGTCACTTGCATCAACCATCATCATGTCCATGCAGACTCGGCCGATAACGGGACATTTCCGTCCTCTGATTATCACCTCGCCCTTGTTTGAAAGCGCTCTCGGATAACCGTCTGCATATCCCACGCACAGAGTTGCTACCGTGGTGTCCTTGTTTGTTATATAAGTATGACCGTAACTGATTCCGTTACCCTTTGCTATCTTTTCAACCCTTACGACGCGGGTCTTGAACTGCATAGCGGGAATAAATCCGTCGGTGGGAATTACTCTCGAAGTACGCACTCCGTAAAGCATGATTCCAAGTCTCGCCACGTCAAAGCCTTTGCCGGTAGTCGGAACGACTATTGCCGCGCTGTTGTAAATGCTCTTTTTAAGCCCGGTAACGCCCTGCTCTCCGAGCGCAGTTACAAACACGGACAGGGAGGTTTCCTGTATCTCTGTCAACCCTCTGTTTTCGGTATCGGCACAGGCAAAATGAGAGAATATTCCCTCTGCTTTTATCTTTTCGGTCTTTGCCGCCGTCGCCGCTTCTTTTACTCCGTCGATATTGCAGGGAAAGCCGATGCGTCCCATTCCGGTATCAAGCGCAAGATAGCATCTCGCATATTCAGCTCCGACAGCGGATGCCGCATCTGCCAGTGCGGCGGCGTCTCTCACGGAGTATAGAGAAACGATAATCCCGCCGAGAGTAAGAAGCTCTTCAAAGTAGATCGGATCGGTATATCCAAGGATAAGTATATCCTTGGTAACACCCGCTTTTTTCAGTTCAACCGCCTCTGCTGGAGCCGCCACTGCAAAAAGATCAATATCACCTAACTTTTCCATCCACGGTCCGAGGACTCCCGCGCCGTGTCCGTATGCATCCGCTTTTATTACGGCGCAAAGCTCGGTGTCGTGAGGTAATTTTCTTCTGGAGATATTATAGTTTTCCATTATTGCGTCAAGATCGACCTCTGCCCACGTTCTTGAGCGGTATTTATCAAAATTAATTTCCATTTTACAAAATTCTCTCAAAATATTATTCTATAAAAAATCAAGTCGGAGCTGAACAAAAGCGTACAGCCCCGACTTTTTTACTTTTCGTTTGCTCTGGCCTTGTCGGATGCCGAAGCATTAGTGTTTGATTTCAGGTTTATCGTCAGAATCGTTATCTCCGGCATCACCGTCAAGCGCATCGCCGATATTGTTGCGGCGGCGTTCAAGATCAGCCTCTTCTTCAGCGCGGCGCTCCTCGATCTCCTGCTTTACGCGAGCAGCCTCGTCACGCTTTGCCTTTTCCTCATTCTCACGTTCGCTCTTTTCGCGGCGCTCCTTTGCAAGCTGTTCAAGCTCCTCAAAGGTAGGATTGCCTTCCATCGTTGCGTTGAACTGGAACTCATCCATAGTTTCGTACTTAACGAGGAATTCAGCAATAAAGTGAAGCTTATCTATATGCTCGTTCAAGGTGTCTATCGCTATCTTGTAAGCGCTGTCGACTATGCCCTTGATCTCCGCGTCAATCAGCGAAGCAGTCTCCTCGGAATAATTGCGGGTGGTGTTAAAGTCACGACCGAGGAACACTTCATTTTCATTGTGCTCCGAGCCGTAAACTATCGGACCGAGCTTTTCGCTCATACCGTACTTGGTAACCATACTGCGCGCGATGTTGGTAGCACGCTGAATATCGTTTGAAGCACCGCCGGACACGTCTCCGAAGATAATACTCTCTGCGGCTCTGCCGCCGAGAAGCATTGATATTTCTTCCTTGAGGCTGTCACGGTATACGCTGTATTTATCCTCGAGCGGTGGAGTAAGAGTATAACCAAGCGCGCGTCCGCTGGGGATTACCGAGATAAGACGGACGGGATCCTGAGTCGGCATACAGTACGCCAAAATAGCGTGACCTGCCTCGTGATAAGCGGTCTTTTTCTTCTCGCTCTCTTTGATCTTTGCGGACTTTTTGGGAGTACCTACCACTACCTTGAGCATAGCCTCCTCAATATCGTCCATACCGATAAGAGCTTTACTCTTTCTCGCCGCAAGGAGCGCGGCTTCGTTAAGAAGGTTTTCAAGATCCGCGCCGGTAAAGCCGACGGTCGCCTGAGCAACCTTTGAAATATCAACGTTAGCTTCAAAAGGTTTACCGCGGGAATGAACCTTGAGTATTTCCTCACGGCCCTTGATGTCGGGATAGTTTACCGTGATCTCACGGTCAAAACGTCCGGGACGGAGAAGTGCGGGGTCAAGAATATCGGGGCGGTTTGTAGCCGCCATAACTATTATACCGTCGTTTGAGCCAAAACCGTCCATCTCAACAAGAAGCTGGTTCAAAGTCTGCTCTCTCTCGTCGTGTCCGCCGCCGAGACCTGCACCGCGGTGACGTCCGACAGCATCAATTTCATCTATGAAGATTATCCTTGCCGGCCTCTTTTTAGCGGTATCCAAAAGGTCGCGTACACGGGATG
>CAZGHD010000038.1:0-17224 GCA_964525525.1 uncultured Lachnospiraceae bacterium
ATGATTATGAGTCTCGGCTGGGCAAGCCTGTATACGTTTCTCAACATTATTTTCAGAAGATATTTCGGTGTCTCGATCGCATCATCCTTCTTCTTTGGCACGGGTATTCTCATTATCGGTGCGGCCGCTATTATAGATAATCTGTCGTTTCCGACGTATTTTCTCAACGTATTCTTATACGGCTCGTCGGTCAACGCTTGTCTTATCAGCAACGCGGGAACTTTGGTCATTTGCACCATTGTATCTGTTGCGTGGGCGATTTTTTATAACGCGCTCGGAACACGCATTCTCTCAAGCAGTGACGTGTATTGACAGGAGGTATAAAAAATGAACGCGGTAGAGATAAAAAATCTTTCTAAAAATTTTGGAGCAAAGCAAGCCGTTTGCGGACTTAATATGACGGTACCTATGGGAGCAATATACGGTTTTATAGGTGAAAACGGATCCGGAAAATCAACCACCGAAAAAATGATCTGCGGTCTTATACCTAAAAGCGGGGGCTCTATCAAGCTGTACGGCAAAGATTATACAGACGAAAACGTGAGATCTAAGATAGGAGTGCTAATTGAGTCTCCCGGATGCTTCCCCGGTCTTTCCGTTTGGGATAATATGATGTTACAAGCCGCAAATCTCAACATTCCAGATGCAGAAAAAGAGGTTATTAAGATCCTCAAAACGGTCAGAATGGAAGGTGCGGCCGGCAACAAATATAAGAACTGCTCCCTCGGCATGAAACAAAGAGTCGGAATTGCCATGGCGTTACTCGGAAATCCCGCACTGCTTGTATTGGATGAACCGCTCAACGGTTTGGATGCAGACGGTATGAGAATTATGCGCGAAGTATTTACCAATATAATCAAAGATGGCAGACGCAGTATTATCGTATCTTCACACCTGCTTGGCGAATTACAAAAAGTAGCTACCCACTACGGCATCATCCGTCACGGTAAAATGATCTGTGAAATGACCGCAGAAGAATTAGACGCAAGCTGCCGCACTTACGTTGCACTGATGGTACCCGATAAGGATAAGACTAAACTGCTTCTCGGATATAAATATTCGCGCGTGGAAGAAGATGAAGCAGGATACCTGCGCGTATACGACCTTACAACACCCGAAGAAATAGTGGCTTATCTTTATAAAAACGGTATCGTAATTACCGAGATAACGACCGATAAGATCGGTCTTGAAGAATACTATATCGACCTTATGAAAGGAAGCAAATAAAATGGAAAACACAATAAAATTCCCTAAAAACACCTTTGCTAAACGAATGAAAAGTATGCTTCGGGTCGATTTCAAGAGAATGTTTAAGTCTAAGCTTTTCTACATTCTGACAGCCTGCGCGCTTATCATACCACTTATTATGACGGTTATGATGACGATGATGGATGGATCCGTTTCGGTGGATCCTCAAACAGGCGCAGAAACTATTATGCAAGGTCCCGAAAACGTATGGCAAAACATAGGAACCCTTCCCGGCGGCGAAACAATGGGCGGTATGGATGTTTTCAGTATGTGCAATATCAATATGATGTTCATGTGCGTTGCCGTTTTTGTATGTCTGTTTATCTCCGATGACTTCAGAAGCGGTTACGCAAAGAACCTGTTTACCGTTCGCGCAAAAAAGGGTGATTACGTTATTTCAAAAACACTTTCGGGGTTCGTTTGCGGTGCATTTATGCTTATTGCATATCTTATTGGATCCATGCTTGGCGGTGCTATTTCGGGTCTGTCATTTGATCTTGCATCGCTTGGTGCAGTAAACGTTGTTATGTGTATGCTCTCAAAAATATTTCTTATGTTGGTATTCGTTGGAATTTTTGTGCTCATCAGCGTTGCGGCAAAGCAGAAAGCTTGGCTTTCTATCTGCGGATCGCTTGGCGGAGGAATGCTTCTGTTTATGACCGTGCCTATGATAACTCCGCTTTCATCTACCTTAGCAAACGTTCTTTTATGCCTCCTTGGCGGAGTGCTGTTCTCAATCGGACTTGGGTGTATCAGCAAAACGGTACTAAAGAAAACAAGCTTGGTATGACCGTCAAAATAATTTAAGTTTTTTAAGGCAAAACTCTCAAACGCAAACAAAACCTTAATATTTTTATGTTATACTGTATAATGGTTTGAATTGTTTTGCGGAGGTAACGAAATGTTCAAGGTACTGATTGTAGAAGATGACAGAGAGCTTAACAAAACTGTCTGCTCTTTTCTCAAGAATAACGGCTACGAAGCCATAGGATGTCTTGATGCAAATCAAGCGTACGATACGCTGTGTGACGATATGTTTGATCTTATCATATCAGACGTTATGATGCCGGTAATTGACGGATTTGAATTTGCGAAAAACGTCAGAGAGTTAAACGAAGATATACCGATCTTGTTTATGACCGCGCGTGATGATATTACGTCCAAACAGAGAGGGTTCAAGATAGGTATAGACGACTATATGGTAAAGCCTATTGATCTTGACGAGCTGCTCTTGCGTATCGGTGCACTTTTGCGCCGCGCAAAAATAGCCTCAAGTCGCAAGCTTGAAATCGGAATTTTCAAGATGGACGCCGACGAGCGTACCGCCTATTTAGGCGAGGAAGAAATCCCGCTTACCAACCGAGAGTTTAATATACTATATAAACTTTTAAGTTACCCCAAGAAAACCTTTACAAGATCTCAGCTTATGGACGAATTTTGGGACGCTGATACCGACACGGCACCGAGAGCGGTTGACGTTTACATGACAAAACTTCGATCCAAATTGTCGGAATGCGAAGATTTTGAGATAAAGACCGTTCACGGTCTTGGTTACAAGGCGGTGATAAAGTGAAAAAAAGCAACGCCGTAAAAAGTATTATAAAATGGCTTAATCACTATTTCGTGTTCTTTTTGCTCGTAGCTTTCGTTATCACCTGCTGTACAATGTTATTCGTAACCGTTCTGTCCGATACGTTAAACATAACACTTACCGACGAAAGCATAGGTGCCGCCGCAAAGATAACATTTCTTAACGTAACGCTTTTAAGTCTCATATTCACAGTTTTTGACACCGTTCGCAGAAAGATCACTGTTGAACGCCCTGTAAAGCGTATCACCGAAGCGGCGGAGAAGATAGTAAAAGGTGATTTTTCGGTTCGCATAAAGCCGCAGAGCAAGTTCGGTACCGACGAAACGTTCAATCGTGTTATTGAGTGTTTTAACAAAATGGCACAAGAACTCGGCAGTGTAGAAACGTTGCGTACCGATTTTATCGCCAACGTGTCTCACGAAATGAAAACACCGCTCACCGTAATGCAAAATTACGGAACGCTACTGCAGTCCCCTGACATTTCAAACGAAAAGCGAATCGAATATGCAAAGGGAGTAACCGACGCATCTCGCCGTATGGCGGATATGATGACGAATATCTTAAAGCTCAACCGTCTTGAAAACCAGCAGATTTACGGAAAGATAACTGAATTTGACTTAGGTGAACAGCTCTGCGAATGTCTCTTGCAATACGAAAACGTGTGGGAAAGTTCGAAAATTGAAATCGACACCGACATTGCCGAAAACGTCACCGTGAAAACTGACGCGGAACTGCTAAGCCACGTATGGAACAACCTATTCTCAAACGCATTTAAGTTCACTCCGTCTGGCGGAAAAGTCAGTGTTACGCTTACTGCAACAGAAAATCACGCCATAGTCGAAGTAAAAGACACGGGTTGCGGTATGTCGCCGGAAGTCGGAGCGCATATTTTTGAAAAATTTTATCAAGGCGATACCTCGCGTGCCTCGGAAGGTAACGGCCTCGGACTCGCTTTGGTAAAACGCGTTATTGATATTATAAAAGGCGAAATATCCGTTCGTAGTTCTGTCGGAGAAGGTTCTGTCTTTACCGTCAAAATACGGAGGGATTGATATGGATATAAAGAAAATCGTAAAATCCCTGCTCTTTCCGCACATAGCGATTATGATAATCTTACTTCCCGTAGCCACTGCTTTTCTCGTATACTCTATGGTATTTTTAGGAACGGATTCCCCTGTTGCTATAATTTCGTACGTTATAGCCGCCTATACGTTAACGGTTTTCTGCCTAAAAACGCCGTATCTGATACGTTTTTTCAGAACTTTCAGATCAGAAAACAAATACGCACGAATTTGGCAAGACGATGTAAAACTCAGGATGAACGTGTCGCTTTACGGCGCGCTTATCTGGAATACCGCTTACGCCGTATTTCAGTTAGGACTCGGATTTTGGCATAGTACGTTTTGGTTTTGTTCTCTCGCGGGTTATTACATTTCCCTTGCCGTCATGCGGTTCTTTTTGGTGCGCCATACCTCAAAACACGCACCGGGCGAAAAGTTGCGCATAGAACTCAAAAAATACCGCGCCTGCGGAATTGCTTTCCTCATTATGAACCTGGCTCTCGCATTGATGATTTTCTTTATGGTGTACTGGAACAGGACTTTTCGTCATCACGAGATAACCACCATAGCGATGGCGGCATACACCTTCACTTCACTTACCGTAGCTATCGTAAACACGGTAAGATACCGCAAATATAACAGTCCCGTTTATTCGGCGTCCAAGGCTATCAGCCTTGCATCAGCGTGTGTATCAATGCTTACACTTGAATCCACTATGCTGACCACTTTCGGCAAGGACACTATGGATCTTTTAACGCGCAAAATTATGCTGGGTGCTTCAGGCGCGGCAATTTCGGTTTTTATCATATTTATGGCAATTTATATGATTACTCAAGGTACCCGAAGTCTCAAATTATTAAACAAACCCAAGGAGAATCCTGATGGAAAACAAAGGAACTTTTAATTATACCTACTCTGCAAAGGATCAGGAAGAGATAAAAGCGATCAGGGAAAAATATTCCACGGCTGAAAAGGAACAGGATAAGATGGCGATACTGCGCCGTCTGGATGCAAGTGTAACGAAAAAAGCTCAGTCCGCATCACTTACTCTCGGAACAATCGGAACGCTGATTTTAGGCATCGGAATGAGCTTGATAATGACCGATTTCGGAAAAATTCTCGGTCAGAATACCCTGCTCACAATGCTTATCGGTATTATAGCAGGCATTTTGGGCATAGCACTTGTGTGTGCAGCATATCCGATTTATAACCGCATAATAAAAAAGGAGCGAAAAAAGATCGCTCCCGAAATTCTCCGTCTTACCGACGAGCTTATGAAATAAATTTGTTCACTTTAAAAACGGTGTAACCCCCAAACAGGTTACACCGTTTTTTACGTTTATTATTCAGCTTTGGGTGCCATTATTGAGATATTACGGTTTCTGAATCCGTCGTGTTTGCCCTCGAACTTGATTTCTATAGTGTTGTCGCCTTTTTTGAGGAACTTATCTATCTGATGAGCGAACGGAACTCTGAAAGAGTACTCCCAGTGTGCGGTTCTGTCAAAGAAATATACTTCTTCGCCGTTTACAATCAGTCTGGGAGAACCAGTAAGCATAGGACAAAGGATATATGCTTCGCCGCCGGAATATTCGTAGTTGAAGATTAATTTATTCAGTTCTTCTTCAGGAACGTCCGCGGGAATAGTAACGTTAAACAGCTTGTCCATAAGTTTTACTCTGTCAACGAGCTTTGCGTTTTTGTAGATCTCGGATTCGAGCTTAACAGACTTCTCGCGGAAAGCATCCCATCTTGCCTTATATGCATCAGACGGCTCGGAAACTTCACCTTCAGAATTAACGACCTTGAGTCCGTCTACCTTGTAGTGATTAAGAAGGCCACCGCAGTTGTATACCTCTGCCTGGGTTATCTTGAGTCCATCAACAGCCTGCGCTACGATAGCGGGACGCTCGTCGGGGTCTTTTGTCTCAAATACGCAGTTGTAGAGTCTGACTCTCTTTGCGTTTTTGATATACATACAAGAGGACGGGAACGGCTCGAAAGAGAAAATAAGATCGGGATAATTAGTATGGCAAAGAAGCTCCTGTGCCTCTGCACTTCTCTCTTCTTTATCAATGGTCTTACCGCCGGGAGCAATAACGTGAATATTGCTTATCATAAGATCCTCGATGGGTGCGCTCGGCAAACCGCAGATAAATATGTGATTCTCAAACCAACCGGGCTCGGGACGAGTGTTCATATGAGCGATAACGTTGCTTATAAGAACTCTCTTGAACACACCGGGGTCGGGACGGCAACCGTCACTGTGACCCATGGGAACAGAGCTGGAGGTAAAGAATATCGGACGGATAACGTTGTTCATGTTGAGGTTAGAGAAAGTAAGGTCCTCCATACGGTAGTTCTCGCAAAGCTGAACCTTGATACCGTCACTACAATCGTTGAACACGCAGTTGGAAACGGTAATGTTGAGCATATCACCGCAGGTCTCGGGACCTATGCGGATACCTGCCCAGTTAGAGCTAAGTACGCAGTTGGTGATAGTAAAGTTCTCACACGGAGCGTCGCCGTAGTGAGTTTTGAGTCCGATAGCATCGTCCCACGCTCTGATCTTACAGTTAGATATAGTAACGTTCTTTGAGCCGGAGAAATCAATACCGTCACCGTTTTCGCAGTGCTCGGAATTGATTATAAGGCTGTCAAAGGTAACGTTCTTGTTATTACCGGAGTAAATGGTAAAGAATCCGGTGTTGATAAGAGAAACGCCACGAAGGGTAATATTCTCACTTTCTACTATTACGACAAGACAAGGACGTCCGTGCTCTTTGGTATAACCGAGATTCTGACGGCGAAGATCGAGAGTACCGTGTCCGAGAATTCCGGAATTAAAAAGACCGTCACCGAGAATCAAAGTCTTACAGCCAATACGGCGGCTTGCAGACCTAAAGTCATTTATATCCATACTTCCGAAGATAGTTGCGCCGGGTTCAAGATAAAGGTAAACGTTACTCTTAAGCTCTATAGTGCCGGAAACGTACTCTCCGGGAGGAACTATCGCATAACCGCCGCCTGCTTGTGCTACCTTATTAATAGTTTCATTAATGGCGTCGGTAGATTTTGTAACTCCATCGGCGACCGCGCCAAAGTCAGTAATATAAAGTCTCATTTTATTCTCCAATCTTTTTGCTTAATTTAAAATCATATATACGCATTTAGTCGGTATATACCTTAACGCCTCTTCCTCTTCTGTTGGAGATAGCGCCGTCGGTTATTTTAATACGTATCTTATTATCACCTTTTTTGATAAACTCGGAAATATCTGCGCCGACGTATACGTTTTCTTTATACGCATCGCAAATACCGCTTCTGTTCCATGCATAAGCTTCATTGCCGTTAACGAATATCTGTATACTTCCGTAAGCATAGAAAGCGATATATGCGTTTTCGCCCTCGTGGCAGTAGTCAAACTCAAATTCAGCAGGATCTTCAGGTGCAGAGAAATCGGGAGAAACGGAAAGCGCTGCTTTTTTGGTAAGTATCTTATCAACGAGTGATGCGTTTTCTATCATTTTATTTTCCTGCTCGAGAGATTTCTCTCTGAAATCATCCCATCTCTTTGCCATCTCGGGAGAAAGAGTGGTTACCTCGCCTTCGCAGTTATACATACGAAGATTGTCAACCTTGTAATGTCTGAGAAGTCCGCCGTCGATATATGATTCTGCGCCGGAAACAAGCATTCCGTCTATTGACTCCGCAACGATAGCGGGTCTTTCGTCAGGGTTTGCGGATTCAAAAACGCAGTTGTTCATTCTTAAACGGTTTACGTTTTTTACATACATACAAGAGGACGGGTACGGAGGATAGAGCATATCGGGATAGTTCTGCATACTGATAAGTTCGGGGATCTCCACGCCGGCTCCTGTGTCAGCTTTTCCGCCACCGGGAGTTATTACGTGCATATTACTTATCATAACATCTTCTATGGGAGACTCCGGCAGTGCCTGTATAACGATCATATTTTCAAACCAGCCGGGCTCGGGGCGTTTATTCATGTGAGCCATAATGTTGTTTATAAGAAGTCTCTTGAACGATCCGGGCTTGGGTCTTTCCTCTGTATGATAGCACATCGGATATGAGTTTGACGTGATAAACATCGGACGAAGAACGTTGTTCATATTGATATTAGAGAACGTAATATCTTCCATACGGCGATCGGTACAAAGCTGAATCTTGATACCGTCGCTACAATCGTTCATAACACAGTTTGAAACGGTTATATTAATCATATCTCCCGACGTTTCCGGACCTAAACGGATACCCGCCCACTGTGATGAAAGAATACAGTTGGTAATCGTGAAATTCTCGCAGGGTGTGCCAGGGTATCCTGTTTTTAGACCTATCGCATCGTCACCTGCTCTGACTTTACAGTTAGATATAGTTACGTTTTTGGAACCGGCAAAGTCAATGCCGTCACCGTTACAGCATCCCCAGCTGTCAATAGTTACGTTGTCTATAGTAACGTTAGTATTATTGCAGCTGTATATAGTAAATCCGGCAACACGCATTATGCTAATATCTTTCAGAGTAATATTTTCACTGTTCGATATAAGTATAGTATCGTGTGATCCATGTTCCGGCGGCGAGAAGGTACCGCGTCTCTGTTCATCAATAAGCCCGTGTCCGATAACACCGGAATTTTCTATCTGGTTGCCGGAGATAAACGCGCCTTTGAACAGATTTTTGTCAAGCGCCGCAAAAAGAACGGCACCGGGCTCAAACTGAAGGTAAACGTTACTCTTTAAGTATATGGTTCCGCTTACGTAATTTCCGGGAGGAATGATAGCATATCCGCCGCCCGCTTCATTAACTTTAGTTATAGTTTCATTGATTGCATCGGTACAGAGAGTTACTCCGTCTCCGACGGCACCGCATTCAAGTATTGAAAGTCTCATTTTATTTTCTCCTAAAAGTATAACTACGTGTCTTATTTCTCGGGTGAATAGATAACGACGTTTCTGTTTTCAAAATCGTTTGATTTACCCTCAAGTTTTATTTTAATGGTATTTTCACCCTGTACAAGAGCCTCGGACAGGTCAACAGCAACAGCCCAGCGATATTCGTATTTGTTTCTTCTGTCCCAAGAATAAATCTCTTTACCGTTTACCCAAACTCTCAAAGTTGAAGCTATGCGCTCGAGTTTCATGTACGCCTCTCCACCTGCATGGTCAAAGATCAGTTCAGCCTCATTCTCCGCAGTTTCGGGAATGGTAAGAGTTGCTATCTGTTGCATTTCGTTCATTTTAGTAATAAGCGCATCGTTTTCTATAATAATCTTTTCTGTCTGATCGGAAAATTCTTTGAAAGCATCCCAGCGCTTTTTATACTCGGGAAATTCCTCTATTACGTCGCCCTCACTGTTTATGACCTTGAGATCATCAACCTTGTAGTGGCGGATAAGTCCCTCGGCACCGTAAACGTCAGCATTGATTATCTTGAAGCCCTTAACGTCCTGAGCGGCAATAGCCGGACGCTTGTCAGGAAGATCTGTTTCAAATACGCAGTTATCAAGCTTGATTCTATCAACGTGTCTGACATACATACACGATGCGGGATAGGGCTCCCACTGGAACATAAGATCCGGAAAACGGGTGTAGTTGAAAAGTTCTTCATTTTCAGCAGATGATCCGTCGTCTTCCGCACCGCCGCCGGGAGCAACTACGTGCATATTACTGATGGTTACGTCTTCTATATGATAGTTCGGCAGACCGTGGATAATTATCATATCCTCAAACCAGTTGGGCCTTATTCCCATATGTGCTATAACGTTATCAATAAGCACGCGCTTGAAGGTGCCCGTCTTTTTGCGCCACCAGTAATTGGGGTTGTACGTAAAGAAGAAAGGTCTGAGAACGTTTACCATATTGATGTTCGAGAAAGTAAGATCTTCCATATGACAGCCACCGTAATTCTGAATCTTGATAGCGTCGCTGCAGTCGTTGAACACACAGTTGGATACGGTTATGTTGAGCATATCACCGCCCGACTCGGGACCGATACGTATACCTGCCCAGTTGGAAGAAATTACACAGTTTGTAATAGTGAAATTCTCGCAGGGAGGACCGGATTTAAGTCCGATAGCATCGTCTCCTGCATTGATCTTACAGTTGGATATAGTTACGTTCTTTGAACCGTTAAAATCTATACCGTCACCGTTTTCGCAGTCTCGGGTGTTAAGAATGAGGCTGTCAAAGGTTACGTTGGTATTGTTCTCACAGGAGATAGTAAACCAACCGGGATTAAGAAGGGTTACTCCCTGGAAGGTAAGATTAGTACTGTCTCTTACGATTATCATCAAAGGACGACCGTTAAGCTTGGGAAGACGGTGGAAGTTCGCACGGCGAAGATCGAACGTACCGTGACCGAGAATACCGCTGTTTTCGATGTCCTCGCCAAAAACCTGTACGCTATACTTTCTCTTCTTGCCAACCACCTCAAGATCTTCTATTTCCATACTTCCGAGAATGGTACTGCCCGGTTCAAGATAAAGATAAACGTTACTTTTGAGAATTATAGTACCGCTGACGTATACTCCGGGAGGTACGACTGCATATCCGCCGCCCGCTTCAGCGACTTTATTTATAGTATTATTTATTGCTTCCGTACATAAGGTGACGCCGTCTGCGACAGCGCCGAATTGTGTGATTTCAAGTTTCATAAAACCCTCCTGATGCCCGTTTTAACAAAAAAATACTACGGGCAATTAACTTATGGCTATTATAGTATATAATTCAAAGAAAAGCAATAGTTTTTGAAATATAAAATTTATTCTTTTTTATTGTTGACTATAAAAGAAAAGTGTGATACAATTAGCAAAAGCGCAATTCCTTTCCGCGCAAAACAATCCACAGAACGGAGGAGCTTGTTCGCATCATTATTTATTGCTAAAAATAATGCGAATAACGCAAAAAGTTATGGAATTTACAAATGAAGAAAGATTGCTCGCGAACGCCGTTATAGATGAACAGCTCGGCGCTACCGAAGCATTTGAATCAGTTCACAGAGACGGCGCGTGGCGTACCGAAATCACTCCTGTATTTCCCCAAAGCTTACCCGAGAACAATATAATTGATCTCTCCGGTGACTGGGCAGTAATGCGCTGGCCGTTTAATGCAACCGAGGAAAAACTTGCATCTCCCAAAATTACCGACGTTTCCTGGGAGCACGCAGCTCAGCCCGGTAAAATATTCGCAATGGATCCCAAAATCCCCCCGGCTGAAGTTGAAAATTGGGACAGAATAAAAACCTTGCATGCAAACCCCGAAGACGGTGCTGTTATCCGCCGTACCATTATCGTCCCCAAGGAATGGGCAGACAAAGAAATCTTCCTTGACTGTGATGCTATATACCCTGCAAGCCGTATTTACGTAAACGGCACTCTTATCGCTGATCACCAGAGTGGTCTTACTCCTGTTTGCCGCAATATTACCAAGCTTGTAAAGCCCGGCAAACCGGTCGTCGTTGCCGTCAGACTTTACCGCAACCATCCCCATATTATGATGGATATGCCTCGTCACTCAAGTGACTTTGGCGGTATCTCTCAGCCTGTTTACATATTCGCTAAGGAAAAATGCCACATTGAAGATTACTACCTTCCTGCCGTACTTGATTCTTCTCTCAAAAATGGTAAGATTGAAGGTTACGCAAGACTCTTTAACGCATCCAAAAAGAAACAGAAAGGTATCGTTACCGTAAAGGTTTACGGTCCCGATAATTCCTTTGCGGCTGAAGAAAGCTTCAAGTTCGAAGTAGCGGCAGGTGAGAAATACGAGCTTCCTATCTCTGTTGCCGTTAAGTCCCCTGCTCTTTGGAATGACGAACACCCCAATCTTTACCGTGCTGAAATGTCAGTATCCATCGTTGGATGCTCTGAAGAAAAATATATTTGGAAGGTCGGATTCCGTTGCTTTGAGTTCAAAGACAGCCGTGCCTATCTCAACGGTAACCCCGTAAAATTCCGCGGTGTAAACCACCTCACCCATCATCCGCAGCACGGCCTTTA
Organism: uncultured Lachnospiraceae bacterium; assembly: GCA_964525525.1. Classification (GTDB taxonomy): domain Bacteria; phylum Bacillota; class Clostridia; order Oscillospirales; family CAG-272; genus RGIG2161. The sequence continues at coordinate 11,918 of CAZGHD010000038.1, forward strand.
CACTCCTAAGGATTGGCTCAGACGCAATCTTGAGCTTATGAAGCTTGCTAACGTAAACTGTATTCGTACTCATTATATGGGTCCTCGCTGTCTTGCCGAGCTTTGCGACGAGATGGGATTCTATCTTGTACAGGAAATTCCCGTTGACTGGGGTACTCACTATATTCACGATCCCGAGTGGGTCGGACCTGCGCTTATGCGTATTGAAGGCGGTATCTGCCGTGACAGAAACCACTCTTCAATTATGATCTGGGCTATCGGTAACGAGAACATGCCCGAATCCGATGCTGTTGCAGCAAATGGTTGGATGCATCTTCGTATGTATGATTTCTTTGCCAAAAAGCTTGATCCTAACGGCATCACTATGTTCCCGCCTCCCGGTCCTGCATCCAAGATCGACGGTATTCTCGAGCTTCGCGTAGGTGACGTTGCAGATGTACACTACTCTTTCGTCCCGATAAAGAGATTCCTTCGCGATGGTCAGGTTGAAAATCCGATTTCCTGGGATGCAACCATGGAGGTTAACACGCGTGAAGAGGCTCTCGCTCGCGGCTGGACCGGTACCTGGTTCTCATCAGAGTACTGTCTCTTCAGCTCGTTCCCTGATATTATTTTCTCACCCAATGAATGTTCTATCATTGATGACGAGGGTACGCACTACGAAAAAGACGTTCCCCAGATCAAAGCCTTCTATGATCGTTTCAAACGCGAATGGGGCTTTATGCGTCATGAGGAGACCTGTCTCGGAGCTACTTACTTCCCGTGGATATCAGGTGGTTCAAGCACTTCTCTCGGTCACCCGTTCAGTTGGACTATTCTTTCCGAGGACTGTGACTGGGGCGTAATGACTCCCGAGCTTCTTCCCAAGCCTAACTTCTGGGTTCTCCGTAATTTGCTTTGTCCTGTTTGGTTCCCGGATGAGGTAGAATATTTCGAGGGCGAAGAAGGATTTACCATTGAGCTTTGGAATCAGTACAACGACATTAATCTCTCCGAGTGTACTATCCGCATAACCGGTATCAATACTACGGTAAACTGGTACGATCTCAAGATAAACCTCAAGCCCGGCGAGAAGAAGCCTGTATTCATTCCCTTCTGGCACAACGGAATCAAGAGAGAGATGGAGCGCGGCGGCTCGGAAACCTGCCGTTTCTGGTTGATCGATCCTAACGGTTTTGTTTCTACCGCCAAAGACATCACGTTCTTCTCCGGCCAGAGGCCTCGTTCTACCAAAGAAACCGTATTTGACGTAAGTCCCGAACCCGCATACGTAGACAAAAAGAAATAATAAAGTGTGGCGGGTATCGCAGTATGCGATACCCGCCTTTCTTAAAAATAACATGAACATAAAAGAACATCTTTTATCTCTTGCAGACGATAAATACAAGGCATTTCAGTCTTCCCTGCTCCCGAACATAGAAAAAGAGCGAATCATCGGAGTAAGGACTCCCGATATTAAAAAACTCGCAAAAGAGCTGATAAAAAACAACTCCTATAAGGAATTTATCTCCGAGCTTCCGCACTTTTATTACGAAGAAAACAATCTTCACGCATTCATAATAATGGAAACAAAAGATTTTGACGCATGCATCACAGAAGTGAATTTGTTTCTTCCGTACATTGATAATTGGGCAACTTGCGACTCGCTTCGTCCGAAAGTATTTTGTTCAAACCATTCTGCACTTCTTCGTGAAATAAAGCGATGGATTTCTTCTGAACGCGAATATACCGTGAGATATGCAATCGAAATGCTGATGCTTCATTTTCTCGACGATGATTTCTCTCTCGATTTTTTGGAATGGGTTTCACAGGTGAACACCGAAAAATATTATGTACACATGATGGTTGCGTGGTATTTTGCGACAGCGCTTTCAAAGCAGTGGGATCATGTACTTCCGTATATAACTCAAAAGAAGTTGGACAAAACCACGCACAACAAGGCAATTCAAAAAGCAATAGAAAGCCGTTTAATATCAAACGAAAGAAAACTACTGCTGAAAACTCTTAAATATTAAAACAGGATCGCCATATAAGCGATCCTGTTTTGCTATTTATGCGATTATTTGTTAATTCCTTCAAAGGTATATTCTGCCTCTGCCGCGAAGCTTTCAGCTGCGGTACCGGGAACGCCTTTTATAACGAGATTATCTTTTGAACAACCGTTGAACGCAGTTGAAACTATGGTGTCAACATTTTTGGGAATGTATACCGAAACAAGTCCTGAGCAATAGCCAAACGAAGTTCCGGCAGCGTACTTGAACCCTTCAGGGAAGGTTATCTCGGTAAGTTTTTTGCTACCGTAGAAAGCCATTTCACCGATAAATCTGAGGTTAGCACCAAAGGTGATCTCGGTCATAGAGAGAGCTTCGCCGAATGCGGTAAATCCTATAGAAATTACGTTATCGGGAATAGAAACCTTGGTAAGAGAATCACAGAATATATAAGTCTGAGGCTGAACGTATTTAACCGACGCCGGAATAGAAACGTCCTTAAGCTTACAGCAATTGAAAAATGCTGCCGCGCCTATATAGTTAACGCTATCGGGAATGGTTACGGATTCGAGAATAGATTTTTTAAGAAGAACGGTTTCTGCACCAAAACCCGCCGTACAAGCAAACGAATAACTTTCAATTCTTGTAACGCTATCCGGAACGGTAACGGAAGTAACTCTGGAGCTATCATAAAAAGCACCGGAAATAGACTTTACGTTATCCGGAATAACAACATCGCCGCCCTCGCCCGAATATTTTATAAGTATACCGTCACCAACAGTAACGAATTCATCTGTAAGAGAAAGGCGCCAAGAGGTTCTTACAAACGCATTACCGGAAATATATTTGATACCATCCGGTATTTTGATGTCGGTAACGTCGATCTCCTCACTACCGAGAGCACAGGAAATAGCTTTAACATTTTCGGGGATATTTATTACGGAAGACGTACCATTATACTTAATGAGAACACCGTCGCCAACTATAACGAACTCTTCCTTTGCATTTTTGTACCAAGTCGTATCGTCAAACGCGTGAACGCCTATATCCTCAACAGAAGAAGGAATAACTATAGTTTCGAGATATGAACAGGTTCTGAAAGCATACGATCCTATCGCTTTAACCGTCGAAGGAATAGCGACAGAGGTCACGTTTCCGCGTCTGAGGAAACATTCGGGAGCAATTTCAACTACCGGTTTTCCCTCTATTTCGGATGGAATAGCAACAGCTCCGCCCGGACCTTTATAATAAAGAAGTATAATACCCTCATCGGTGACTTCATAAATATAATCGGTATTTCCTTTTACCTCGCCATTGTCACCGCACGCAGAGAGACAGCCGAGCAAAAATACCAAAACCATAGTCATTGCCAAAAATCTCTTTAACATAAAACAACCCGCACGAAATTCGTGCAAATCCTTTCCTTGTTTTGAATTTTATCTTATCTTTAAAATTATACCACACCTGATACGTTTAGTCAAGGATAATTATCTGTGCAAAACATGTTCTGCACAGATGATCCCGTCATATGCAGCCGAAAGAATGCCGCCTGCGTACCCCGCGCCCTCCCCACAAGGATAAAGACCGGATATTCCTACCGCTTCGCAATTTTCATTTCGAAGCACTCTCACGGGTGAAGTTGTTCGCGTCTCGGTGCCTGTAAGAAGTGCGTCGGGATAATAATACCCTTTCATCCAGTCGTCAAAATCTTTTAGTGCGAGCCGCAGAGAGGAAGTTATGTAATCCGGCAGGATAGTGTCTATATCACCCGCACGGCACCCTCTCGCATAAGTCGGCAAAACACTGCCAAAAGACGAACTTGGAGTTTTATTCATAAAATCTTCCATACGCTGGGATACTGCAACGTGCTTGCCTCCGCCGGTGCGGTAAGCAAGTATTTCAAGCTCACGCTGAAACTCTATTCCCGCAAGCGGACCTTTACTCTTGAAATCCTCAGGGGTAACAGAAACCAGCAGTGCCGCATTAGCATTATCTCCGTCACGCGAGAAAGCACTCATTCCGTTGGTAACCACACCGTCAGCGTCAGATGCCGCCGCAACCACGGTACCACCCGGACACATACAAAAGCTGTAAACGCTTCTTCCGTTATCAAGATGAGTAACGAGATGATACGACGCCGCTCCGAGCGATTTATTTTTTGTGTGTCGCCCGTAAACCAATTCGTTTATAAGTTCTTGCGGATGTTCGACTCTTACGCCTACGCCGAAATTTTTAGCTTCAAGAGAAGCGCCGCGAGCATCAAGAAGCCTGAATATATCTCTCGCACTGTGACCTGTCGCTAAAATCACTTTATCCGCAGGTATTTCTTCTCCTGCCGCCGTTACAGAAACCAATCTTCCGTTTTGAACGGTTATATCTTCAACCTTGCAGTTAAATCTAATTTCCCCGCCCAAGCTTTCTATCTTTTTTCTGAGATTTTTCACTACCGTGTAAAGATTGTCAGTACCGATATGTGCATCCGCACGGTAAAGTATTTCCTCGGGCGCGCCTGCGAAAACAAACTCGGTAAGTATTTTATATTTTATCTTGTCAATTTTACCGGGCTTCAGCTTGCCGTCAGAGAACGTTCCCGCGCCTCCCTCTCCAAACTGTATGTTGGATTCAGGATCAAGCTCACCGAATTCAAAAAACTTTTTAACCGCCGCGGCACGGCTGTCCACATCGCCGCCGCGTTCAAGAACTATCGGTTTCGCGCCCGCCTCAGCCAAAACAAGCGCCGCGAATAACCCCGCAGGACCACTGCCTATAACAATAGGACGGGACTTACTTTTACTGATTGGTACTTTGTACTCAAGATCCGCTGACGGACGCACAAAATCGTACTTTCGGCACAGCCACTTTTCCGTTTTATCATCAAGTGATACCGAAACTATCAGCTTGTATTTCGGTGCTTTTCTGTCTGAAGTATCAAGCTGTTTTTTTATCAGCTTTACCTTACTTTCCTCAGGAAAAGGTATTCCGACTTTTTTCTGTGCCGCCGACCTCAAGTCATATTCTTCAAAACGCTCTGCTTCATCGAGCGGAATATTTATTAATATATCTATCACGTCGTTTTACCGATTACTTTGAGAACATAACTTTTTCGCTGTTGAACATCTTGGCAAGTATTATAAGAAGCACGAGTGATACCGAAACGTTCACGCACAAAGTCGTAACAATATTGATGCTGACATATGAGAACGAGAATATAGCATTCATACACTGCACGCTGTTATACAGAGGAATCAAGTACCACGCGGTAGCCGTAGGAGCACCCTGACCAAACATAGTGGTAACTCCAAGCACCATCACGATT
>CAZGHD010000039.1:0-16858 GCA_964525525.1 uncultured Lachnospiraceae bacterium
CGGTCGTGACACGGTAGTGTCCCCCGTGGCAGACTCGCAGGGTGGTTATCAGAGAGCAGCGTTCAACGCGGATTCCACCGCGGAGAAGCGCGAGCAGACCGATTTTGAAAACGGCGCAGACGCCGCCGCACAGGCTCTTGCCGCGCGCGCGAACGGTAAATGGGACGTATTTGAGGGCGAGGTAATCGCCGCAAAACGCTCACCCGAGAACACCGTAACGTTCAGCATAGTAAAGCATCACGCTTCATATTCCGGATACACCACCGAGTCCGGCTTTGAAACCGACACCGCAGGCATCCAGCTGACCGTCGCGGACAGCAGCATAATGGAAGCACTGACCGACTCCATGGGCAGCACCGTTTGCATAACGGTAAATTCCGACGGAGATATAGCGTTTATCACCGATTACGCGGTATGTAACTGAAAATAGAACGGGTGCACAACGTGCGCCCGTTTTTGTTTTGCAATACACCGTCCCGCCGTGTCATCCTGAGTGAAGTCCGTCCGCCCGAGATTCTTCGACTTGAATGAACTTCGTTCATTCCGCGCTCGAGAATGACAGCGGGCGGACGTAACCGAAGGATCTCGGCGGGTTTAGTTTCGCAATAACCCGTCCGTGCCGGCACGGACGTGCAATGCACGCCCCTGCGAGGTCACCGAATCACCTTGACTGTTTTTCGATCTCTGTCACCGCTCGGCGCACAAGCTCGGAAAACTCTTTTGCGGCGGTGTCGCTCACGCGTTTGCCGGACGGAAATTTAATCGGCTCGCCGATGATTATCTCGGTGCGGTGAAACGCTCTCGGGCGGGTGTGATACGTCGGCAAAACGTCCGCGCCGCTCCTTGCGGCGAGAAGCGCGATCCCGCCGTGAAACTCACGCACCTCGTCGTTTTCATTCGTATGTCCCTCGGGGAAAATCAGCAAAGCGCGCCCGTCCTCTCCGAGCGACCTGAGTCCTGTGCGGAGCCAGCTTGCGCCCTTTCCGTCTGTGTCGGTCGGGATACAGCGCGCGTAGTCGAACATCGGGGTGAGAGCGCGCTTCGAGTACCATTTTTTCGTAATAAAAACCGCGGGACGGCGTTTGCGCCACAGCGCCGCCGTGATGATCGGGCCGTCTGCCAAGGTGGTGTGATTTGCCGCGAATATCACCGCGCCGTCTCCGACGTTTTCGCCTCCGCGCACCCGCGGGCGGAAAACCACCGAAACGAGCAGTCTGAACACCGTCCCGATCACCGCTCCGTATGCTTTAAGTATCAATTTCTTCATCATTTCCTCCGACGCGCGCTCGATTTAATCAAAGTATACCGCCTACCGCCTTAAATTACAATAAAAATATCTGATAAAATCAAAAAAACTATTGATTTTTTCGAAAAAAAGCGATAAGATAGATATACTAAAAAGAATAAATCTTTTTTTCGGAGGATACCACAATGAAAAAAATAAAAATACTCTTTCAGGGTGACAGTATAACCGACGCTTGGCGCAGCCGTGAAGACTATCACGACCTTGGCAGAGGCTATCCCAAATATGCTGCAAACTATCTCCGCCAGAAATATCCCGAGGTTGAATTTGAGTTCGTTGATCTCGGCATCAGCGGCAACAAGACCGAAGGCCTCGTTGCCCGCCTTCAGAGCGATTTTATAGACATTCAGCCGGACATCGTTTCAATTCTCATCGGTGTAAACGACACCTGGCATCATTCGGACGACAGAAGCTGGGTTCCGAACGAGCTGTTTGAGTCCCGCTACCGCACCGTTCTTGACGCTATGAAAAAGATCGGCGCAAAGATCATGATGATGGAGCCCTTCCTCGGTCCCGTCGAGGACAAGCTGTTCTTCCGTGAAGGCCTCAACTTCAAGATCGACACCGTAAGAAAGCTCGCGCTTGAGTACGCTGACGCGTACCTCCCCACCGACGGTCTGCTTCACTCCGCGTTCATCGGTGACGACCATATCACTTACATGGCAGACGGCGTTCACCCCACTCCCAAGGGTGCAGACTTTATCGGCAAAAAGTACGTTGAGTACATATCTCCCATTATCGACAAGCTCATCGCTGAATAATTATTTTAGTACAGGGAACTTTGGTTCCCTGTACTGTTTTTATTACCGAACAGTACTTAACGCTTCTCTAAACCGAGGGTATCTTGAATTACTTTTGAAAAAATCATCGTTATTTCAAAATAATTCTTATAAGTAATAATATACTTATTGACAATATGGACAATATTGTGGTATAATAACAATGAGCGTTTGGTACAAAAACACAAATGTCGCACAAAAATCAAGGCAAACTTCATCACTTTTTTATGCTAATATACTAAAATATTGAAGAACGCCGAAAGTCAAGGAAAATGAAAGACTGTAAAATCATATTAATAACCTCCTGCAAGGGCGGGGTAGGTAAGTCCACCGTGACCGCCAATCTCGGCTATTACCTTGCGGCATCGGGGCACAGAACCCTTCTCATAGACTGTGATTTCGGCAACCGCTGTCTTGATCTCATCCTCGGCTGCGAGGATGAAATGCTGTACGATATATGCGACGTTTGCGCGGGCAGAATAGATATGGCAGACGCCGCCGTGACAGACAGGCGGTCGTCAAATCTGCTTGCCGTTGCCGCGCCGTACGTCGATACCGACGGGTGCGGTGCTGAAATTCCCGACAAGGCGCTGTTTTGCTCAAAGCTCCGCGCCGCGGGAGAATCCATGCAGCTCGACTATATTCTGATAGATACCCCGGGTGCGCTCGGCGCTCCGCTTGAGCTTGCCGCCGCGGCAGCGGATATGGGTATCATCGTATCGACTCACCATCCCACGGCTATCCGCGCGGCGGACAATACCGCCTCGGCGCTCTGCGCGCTCGGCGTTTCCGACTGCCGTATGATAATAAACTGCTTTGACTCTGACGCCGTCCTGTGCGGCGACCGCGCAGGTCCCGTCGAGATGATAGACCGCGCACTGCTCCCGCTTATCGGAGTTATCCCGTACGACGCCGCGTTTGCGCTCGGAGGTGAGAAGGGACGGCTCGCGTGTGAGCTCAGATGCAAAAACGTCCGCGCGTCGCTCTCAAACATAGCCTGCCGTATAGACGGCAAAAACATCCCGCTGTTTATCGGGTGGAAAAAAATAAGAAGAAAAAAATTGCTTAAATAAAAACCGGAAAGGAAGTATATCAATGGAAATAGCTATTATCGCCGATGACACCAAAAAAGAGCTTATGACTCAATTCTGTATTGCATATTGTGGGATACTCAGTAAGCATAATCTTTGTGCTACCGGTATAACAGGAAGATATATTTCCGAGGCTACCGGACTGTCTATAGAGTGTCTGCTCTCGGGTGAACACGGCGGTGAACAGCAGATAGCGTCCCGCGTGGCTTACAACGAAATAGACATACTCCTGTTTTTCCGCGGTACGTCAGAATCGCATATGCAGAGAGAAGGAGAGTACGATCTTCTCCGTCTGTGCGATATGTACAACGTGCCGATAGCTACCAATATCGCTACCGCGGAGGTGCTTGTGTGCGCGCTTGACAGGGGTGACCTTGACTGGAGAGAGATAGTAAATCCCCGTTCGAGCTACAATCTCCGTCACAAGAAGTAATAGCTTCGATCAAAAATAGAGCAAACCGAGCTTTGAGGCTACTCTAAAGCTCGGTTTTTTGGCAATAATTATCGAGAAAAGGGAGGGGAGAAAATGAGCGGCAAAAACAGCGAAGACAGAAAAGCCATAGACAGTTTTTGGGACATTGAGAGCCTTATCCCGAAAAAATCGCGCAAAATATCTCCCCGCCCGCGTGACGTTTCCGCGGTCGAATTTGAGGTGGGGGGACGTTCGAATACCCCTGCGCCGCCGTCAAACCGAGCTATCCCGAACTCCTCTGACGGCGCGAGGGTATCAAAGGTGCTTTTCACATATGAGCCGAAGGATTCGCTTATCCGCTCGGTCACGGTCAGCAGTTATCCGCGTGCGTACAATTTTTACGACAGATTTCTGTCAGACGCGGAGAAATATTTTGACGTTGTTGGTGAAGAATGTGAGTTCGTTCCGTTCTTTTCCTACATTCCGCAGTACTCAAAGCTCTCGCAAAAACAGCTTTCGCGGTATCTTTATTTCCGCGAGTGCGTGCGGAGAGGAGAGTTCCCCGAGACCGATCTCAGTTACATCCTTTTGCTGGTTTACGAGATAATCAATCTGCCCGAGCGCGTACCGCCCGAGACAGGACTTTCGATGATGACCGATATGTGGCTCGAGTACCGCGGGAAGTTCCCCCAGCTTGACAAATATCTGAGTGAATGGGTGGCGGACTACTGCATGATAAACCGCCTGCCGCCTCCGCTTGACAAGCTTGACCCCGTGCTGAACAAGATAGCCGAGCGCGCCTCCTTTAAGGAATTTTACCTGTCGGGAGCGCGTGACGACTCGGAAAACGGCGGCGAGGTGCTCGCCCGCGCGCTTGAGCGGTTTGCGTCGTCATACAGCTGGCGGTCAAGCCGCGCGCTAACCGAGGAAAACCGACCGACCTTCAAGCGGCACATTCAGGGCGCGCTCGCGTACCTGCTCGAAAACGCAGAGCTTTCCGGCGCGAGACCCGTTCCCCGCACGCTGTCAAGGGACGCATACGCCGCGTCGCTCTGCTCGCACAGTATAAAGCGCAGGCTGGACATAGAATATCTGTCCTTTGAACAGTCCATCGAGCTTTGCGCGGTCGTGACCGCGGCGGTAAAATACTCGGAAAACCGCATCAGAGCGCACCTCGGTATTAAATCAAAGCTCAAGATCGCGCCGCTCCCCGAGGACATCAGACTCTGTCTTGAACGGTATTTTGACCGCGAGCTGGGCGCGTATCTATCCCCCGCGGCGCAGAGAGCGGCGGCAAAGACGGTAGAAATCCCCGAATACGAAAAGTTTTACGACGCGCCGTCAACCGGATTTGACCTTGATCGCGCGAAAAAGATAGAGATGGACTCGTGGACGGTAACGCGAATGCTCGAAGCGGACGTAGAGCCGGAGGAAGAGGAAGAAATTCTGCCGGTAGCACCAACCGAAAAAGTATCCGCGCCGACAGCAGAGCTATCCGGCTATGCCGCGGTTATCGCGGCGCTTGACGGTGAGGAGCTCGAATTTTTCCTGCGCGCTTACCGCGGCGAGAGCCAGCCGAAAGAGATTTTGTGCGACGCGGTCGCCGACGCGATAAATGAAAAGGCAGTTGATCTGACCGGTGACGTTATCCTTGAGGACAACGGAAACGGATACGAGATAATCGAAGACTATATTGAAGATATATCACCTTATATAGAACGGAGCTAAAAATGGTTAATCAAAACGAAATGGCAGTTCCAAAAAGAATACTGTCCTCCCTGCTTGCGTCAATTTCAGCGGGAGTAGTGCCGAGACGCGGCGCGTCTTACATTGCGATAGGGCGCGAGGCGGAAACGGCGGCTCTGCTGTCCGACCTTGAAAACGCATCGGAGGGCGGAAGCAGTACGAGATTTATTATCGGCAGATACGGCTCGGGCAAGAGCTTTCTTATGCAGCTCGTCCGCGGGAACGCGCTTGAGCGCGGTTTCGTCACCTGTGACGCGGATCTCTCCCCCGAACGCCGCCTTCACGGCTCGAGCGGAACCGGTGTCGCTACCTACCGCGAGCTGATGACCAATTTAGCAACCAAATCCTCGCCCGACGGCTCCGCGCTTTCAAAAATAATCTCCTCCTGGCTTGCCGCGCTCGGAAGCGAAGCGGCGGCAGACGGACTTACCCCCGGCTCGCCCGAGCACTCGGACAGAGTGCGCCGCCGCGTTTTTGACGTTTTGCGCGAGCTTGAGGACTCGGTCGGCGGCTTTGATTTTGCCGCGATGATCTCTCTGTATTACACCGCGCACTGCGAGGATAACGAGGCGAAAATGAGCGCGGCTATGCGCTGGCTTCGCGGTGAGTATTCAACCAAGACCGAGGCGAGAGCCGCCCTCGGTATACCTGTATCCACAATAATAAACGACGATAACTGGTACGATTATATAAAGCTGATGGCGGCGTTCTCCCGCAAGGTCGGCTACCGCGGACTTGTAGTGTTCCTTGACGAGTGCGTCAACCTCTACAAGATACCCAACCGTATCTCACGCGAAAACAATTACGAAAAACTGCTCGCGATGTTCAACGACACCCTCGGCGGCCGCGCCCCCGGACTTGCGCTCATTTTCGGCGGAACTCCCCAGTTCCTTGAGGACACCAGACGCGGACTTTTCAGCTACGAGGCACTAAAGAGCCGTCTGTCTGACAGCTCGTTTTCCGGCGCGGGATTTTCCAACCTTATCGGTCCGGTAATCCGTCTGCGCCGCCTGTCTGACGACGAGATGCTCGCGCTGATCTCCCGCCTCACCGTGCTTCACGCGCAGTATTATCCCGAATCGCGCTCCCCCTCGGGTGAGGAGATGATAGCTTTTCTCACCCTTGAGTCAAGCCGCGCCGGCGCGGATATTCTCATCACCCCGCGCGAGATAATCCGAGACTATCTCAATCTTCTGAACATTCTTATGCAGAACAAGGACGCGACGTTTGAGTCGGTCGTCGGCGTTATCGCGCCGGAAAAAGAGTCTGTAAAACCTGACGTTTCCGCACCCAAAGCATCTGCCGACACGATAGATATTGAATTTTAACGGATTGCCGTGAAAAGCAAAAACGTCAGGCTCCCTTGTGTAAAGGGAGGCTCCTACCATTTAAAATTCCATATAACCTTGTAGGGTACGGCGTCCTCGACGTACCGAGTGACACAAACGATTCACCGAAAAACACAGAAAAGGAGAGCTGAAAAATGAGAGAGCTTCCGAGCGGAGAGGAGATATTCTCCCGTTTTCCGCCGTTTGTTCAGGAATTTATATACAGCCGCGGCTGGCAGGAGCTGCACGACGTTCAGCTCGCCGCCGCAGATACTCTGTTCAACACTCAAAACAACCTGCTGATAACCTCGTCCACCGCGTCGGGCAAGACAGAGGCGGCGTTTTTCCCGATAATTTCCGAGCTGTGCGAGCGACCTCCGTCAAGCGTCGGAGTACTTTACATAGCTCCCCTAAAAAGCCTGATAAACGATCAGTTTGCCCGTATTGACGAGCTTCTTGACCTGACGGGCATTCCGGTTTTTCACTGGCACGGAGACGTTTCTGCGTCTCACAAAAATAAGCTCCTTGAAAATCCGCGCGGAATACTGCAGATCACTCCCGAGTCGCTTGAAAGTATGCTGATCCGCCGCGGAAGCGATATTATCCGCCTGTTTTCCGACCTCAGATACGTTATAATCGACGAGATCCACACCATGACCGGCACCGACCGCGGAAATCAGGTAATCTGCCAGCTCGTGCGCCTTGCCCGACTGATAGGTCACACTCCGCGCCGCGTAGGTCTTTCCGCTACCGTGGGAGACGCGGAACTTGCGGCAAAGTGGCTTGCGGGAGGCACCGACGTGCCGACCGACTGCCCGTCTTTCCCTGAAAAATCCCTGCGCTGGAGACTCGGACTTGAGCATTTCTTTATCGGCAATCCCTCATTTGAACAGACCGACGAAAAGCCTCCCGAGGGCGGCGAAAAAGAGAAAGCCGCGCTCGACCCCGGCTACGAATATATGTACGACTGCGTGCGCGACCGCCGCGCTTTAGTATTTTCCAACTCCCGCGAGGAGACCGAGTATCTGACCGCCACCTTCCGTCAGATAGCGCGGTACCGCGGCGAGGATGACGTTTTTCTCATTCACCACGGCAACCTCTCGGCATCTCTGCGTGAATACGCAGAGTCTATGCTAAAGGACGAGGACAGCCGAAGCGTGGTCTGCGCCACCGTGACGATGGAGCTCGGAATCGACGTCGGCAAGCTGGAGCGGGTGCTCCACAACGACGCGCCGAACTCGGTATCCAGCTTTCTTCAAAGGCTGGGACGCTCGGGCAGACGCGGAGATCCACCCGAGATGATGATGGTATTCAGGGAGGAATATCCGCTCCCGAACGCGCCCCTGCCCCAGCTTATACCGTGGGGACTGCTCCGCGCGATAGCGATAATTCAGCTTTATATCGAGGAGCGGTTTATCGAGCCTCCGTACTTCAAAAAACTGCCGTTCAGCCTCGCGTTTCAGCAGACTCTTTCAACCATTCTGACAAAAGGAGAGCTGTCCGCAAAGGCGCTTGCAGAGGAGGTTCTCACCCTCCCTCCGTTTGAAAATATTTCAAAAGAAGACTACCGCGCACTGCTCGTCTCGATGGTGCAAAACGACTATCTTGAGCTGACAGAGGAAAAAACGCTGATAATCGGTCTGCGCGGAGAAAAGCTGACCTCCAGCTTCCGTTTTTACGCGGTTTTCCGCGACAGTGAGGACTTTACGGTCAGGTGCGACTCGGACGAGATAGGCACTATCACCACCCCTCCGCCGGTAGGAGACAGATTTGCGCTTGCAGGCAGAGTGTGGGAGGTGGAGGAGCTTGACGTTCCGAGAAAACTGCTTTACGTAAAGCCTGTCGAGGGCAAAATGGAGATCTCCTGGCCGGGTGACTACGGCGAGATACACACGAAAATTCTCGAAAGAATGAAAAAAATACTCTGCGAGGACACCGAATACCCCTACCTCAAAGAAAATGCGCTCCACCGCCTGCGCGTAGCCCGTGCGCTGTGCAAAAACACGGGCGTACCGCAGAGGATGCTCGTCCCGCTCGGCGGATACAGCTATTGTCTGTTCCCGTGGCTGGGCACGCGCTCATTCCGTACCTTGCGTAAATATATCGCAAACAACGCGTCAAAATACAAGATCAGCGACGTATCTTTTGAAGGTTGCTACTACATTATGATGAAGATAGAGGGCGACGCCGAGCGATTTATGAAAGAGCTTGCCGACCGCGCCGAGTCAGAGGGCATCGACCTTTATGAGCTCGCAATGGGCGGTCAGCCCCCTCTGTTTGAAAAATACGACGATTTTATCCCGGACGAGCTGCTTCGCCGCGCGTATGCGGAGGATAAGCTCCGCGCAGACGAGGTAATTCGCCGTTTGAGTGAATATTAAGGAGTTTTTATGACCGTATACACAAGAAGAAAAATATACGGCTCGGTTTTCTCGGCGTCTCTTGCCGTCGGGCTTTTGATGCTGATCCTCCCGTTTGCGCTGTATGCGGTGATAGACGGCGGTCTTGCAGCTGACGTCGGCGTGACCGTTATCTACGCACTGGCGCTTTTGATTCCCGCGATGGTGGGATTTTCCCGAAACCGAAACGATATGCCCCTGCCCGAGCGAAAAAGACTGGTATATCCCCCCGCCGCCGTGTTTATCGCGCTCGGCACGATAACTCTGTCGGCGTACCTGAATTATTTTATAATCGCGCCGTTTTCCGCGGCGGGAATCCTCGTAAACGTGGAAAACACGGTCGTAATCGAGGGGATGCCCGACGTTATCATGCTCGTTTTCCGTTCGGCGCTGGTCGCTCCGATATGTGAGGAGATTTTCTTCCGCGGATTTGTGCTCCGCCGTCTCTCTCCCCTCGGCGCGCGCCGCGCGATACTCGTGTCCGCGCTGGTCTTCGCGATGTTCCACACCAACGTCGCGCAGTTTATCTACGCGTTTGCGGCAGGAGTCGTGCTCGGTGCGATCACTTTCGTGACCGGCAGAGTGCGGTACGCTATAATCATTCACGTGATAAACAACGGCATTTCTGTCGGCGCAATGATCCTGTCCCGTTATTACGGCGCAGAGGCGGCAGGCACGGCGTATTCACGGGTGGACGTTCTCCTGATTTTGGCGGCAGTGGCATCGGTGATCTTCATACTTATCAGACGAATGAAGGACCCGAGCGTCTATTCGCTTCCAAAGGGCGAAGAACCGCCGTCCGACGGTCTTTTTGCAGTGTCGGTATCCGCGATAATTTACACCGTGTTTACCGTGGCGCTGACCGCAGTTACCAACCTTTCGATATTTTACAGATAACGGTGAAAGCTATGTTAAACGAGACAGACGAATTTTATATGAAGCTCGCGCTGCGCGAGGCTCGCGCGTCCACCGAAACGGGAGACGTTCCCGTGGGATGCGTGATAGTAAAGGACGGCGAGGTCATCGCCCGCGGCAGAAACACTAAAGAGGCGGAAATGTCCGCCACGGGGCATGCGGAGATGAACGCGATAAACGAAGCGTGCCGCGCGACAGGTCACTGGCGGCTGTCCGGGTGCACTCTTTACGTCACTCTTGAGCCGTGCGTGATGTGCTCGGGCGCGATCGTTTCCGCGCGGATAGACCGCGTGGTCATCGGCGCGAAAGACCCGAAAGCGGGCGCGCTCGGAAGCGTGCTCAACTTAAATTCCTACCCGCTCAATCACAAGCCCGTCGTAGAATACGGGGTTTGCGGCTCGGAATGTTCCGCTATCCTCACCGAATTTTTCTCCCGCCGCAGAGAAGAAAACCGGCAGAAGAAAAACAAGGGATAGAAATAAAAAACGACAGTTTTATTGTTCTCCCGGTGGTAAAATAAAAAGAAATGAGGGATGAAAAAAATGAAACAAACTATACACATGATAACCCCGACTGTCAAAAATCTGTCAGAGGTCTGCCGTACGCGAGACGCGGTAAATCCCGACGATTACGGAAAATACGACGTAAAAAGAGGTCTGCGCGACAATCTCGGACGCGGCGTTGTCGCGGGACTTACCAACATATCCGAGGTTCGCGCAAAGGAGATAGTAAACGGCGAGGAAGTTCCCTGCGAGGGCAGACTTTTCTACCGCGGATACGACATAAAGGCGCTCACGTCGGGATTTCTATCTCAAAACCGATTCGGCTTTGAGGAGATCGCGTATCTGCTTTTGATAGGCGAGCTTCCGACAAAGGACAAGCTCTCCGGCTTTACTCACGAGCTGCGCGACAGATGCACCCTGCCCACAAACTTTGTCAGAGACGTAATAATGAAAGCCCCGAGCGACAATATGATGATCTCTCTGTCAAAGAGTATTTTGACCCTTTATTCCTACGATGAACGCGCTGACGACACGTCGATTGAAAACGTAATGCGCCAGTGTCTTAATATGATAAGCCAGTTTCCGATGCTTGCCGTGTACGGCTATCAGGCGTACAGGCACAGCAAAGGCGACAGCTTAGTAATCCACCGCCCGGACAAAAAGCTGTCCCCCGCAGAAAACATTCTGATGATGCTCCGCGACGACAGACAGTACACCGACATTGAAGCGGCAGTGCTCGACCTCGCGCTGGTGCTCCACATGGAGCACGGCGGCGGTAACAACTCGTCGTTCACCACCCGCGTCGTTACCTCGTCGGGTACTGACACCTATTCCGCGATGGCGGCGGCTCTCGGCTCTCTCAAGGGTCCTCGTCACGGCGGCGCGAACATCAAGGCAGTCGAGATGATGAACGACCTGCGTAAAAACGTCCGCGACGAGCGGGACGACGAGGAGATAGCGCACTACCTGCGCGGCATCCTCGCAAAAGAGAATTTCGACCGCTCGGGACTCATTTACGGCGTCGGTCACGCGGTTTATTCAAAGAGCGACCCGCGTGCCGAGATATTCAAGGAATTTGTCGGACGGCTTGCCGAATCGAAGCACAAATCAAAGGAATTCCGCCTTTACTCGGCGGTTGAACGGATCGCGCCCGAGCTTATAGCCAAGGAAAGAAAGATGTACAAGGGTGTCAGCATCAACGTGGACTTTTACAGCGGACTGCTCTACCGTATGCTCGGACTTCCCACCGAGCTGTTCACCCCGATGTTCGCGGTCTCCCGCGTGGTCGGCTGGAGCGCGCACCGCCTTGAAGAGCTGTGTGCCGCAAACAAGATCATCCGCCCCGCGTATATCGGCGTGTGCGACAGACGGGAATATAAGGATATTCAGGATAGATAAGATAAAGGCTCCCTTAGGCAAAAGGGAGCCTTTAATATCGCTTTGAGGTGATTTTAAACGGTTGCCGCAGGGCGGAGGGTTGCCCGTTTTTGTTATTAGGTAATTATATTAATTATTTTTGTCCGGTAAAAAGGTCATTACAACGCCTATAGCGCCAATAATTTTGAAAATCATAGACCATCCGAAATCCAAATCAAAAAACGCTTTATCTCCATACCCAATCATCATCAGAATAGCAAACAGAATCAATGATATGCCCTGCAGTTGTTTTTTCATACAATCACACTCCTTTACTGATATGCACTTCTTCAAAAAACATTCTTCCTATTCTTTCGTATATAATTCATCGTAATACCAGCGAATTGGATTTTCATAAATGTATTTCGTGATCTCCTCGTAGTCCTCTCGACCTCGGATAATGTGATCGTAAAAACCTCGTTGCCATATATTTCTGCCATATTCTTTGTTGCAAAATCTTTTGAATGTAGAAACAAAATGCGATACCGCTGATGTCTGTTTCGTAGGGGTCGACGTCCTCGGCGACCCGTCATCGCAAACAAACAACAAGATATGAATATGATTAGGCATAACAACGTACTGTTCTACGATTATATTTTCATAAAATTCACTCATTTGTTTTATGTATTTATCCGCAACGATACCATACGGTAATAATTCCGTATTTTTCGGGTCGCCGAGGACGTCGACCCCTACAATGTGAGATAGAATTTGCCGTCTATCTTCCGTACATAACGTTATGAAATATCCACCTATTGCGTTATAATCAAAATTCTTTAACCTTGTTGATTTTCTTTTAGGCAAACCTATTTGAAATTCCATATCCGTTTTCAGCTTTCAACTTTCAGTTTTCAACTCTGTCCCCCACCGCTGAGTTCCTCATATATCCTTTTCGTATCTATGCCCGTGCTGTCAGATCCTGTGAAGAAATCGTAGGCGAGCACGCCCTGCCAGATCAGCATATAAAGCCCGGGAACGGCGGTGAGTCCTCTCGATTTTGCCGCTATGATAAGCTCGGTCTCGCGCGGATTATACACCGCGTCGGCAACCGCCGCGCCGCTCGGTAAAAGATCAACGAAGTCAAGCGACGCAAAGCCGTCACACCCATGCATACCGCAGCTGGTCGCGTTTATCAGTACCTTGCCCTCGGGGGCAAACTTATCTATCTCCGAAATAGACGCGGTTACGATCTCGGTCGAGCATCCGCACTCGGCGAGCATCCCGACAACCGAATCAAGCGAGGACACGGTGCGGTTGAGCAGTATCAGCTTTTTCACGTCAGAACGGCAAAGCGCGAGCGCGATGCTTCTTGCAGCGCCGCCGGCACCCAGCAAGATAACAGTCTCGCCGGTCACCTCGCATCCACGCTCGCGGATGGCGGCGATCATTCCCGCGCCGTCGGTAGTCGTTCCGCTGAAGGTGCCGTCCTCGTTTATTCTGACGGTGTTTACCGAGCGGAGAATCCCCGCCTCGGTGGATATGTCGCGGCAAAGTGCGGACATTTCGGTCTTGAGGGGCATCGTACAGTTAAATCCTGCGAGCTTTTTCTCTGCAAGCTCGCGCACGGTGTCTTTAAGCTCTGCCTCTCCGCAGTCGATGCGGGTGCAGTCCACCGTGTTTTTATGGTGCGCCGAGATGAGCTCCATCAGCGGCGGGGTGAGCGAATGTGCTATCGGCCGTCCGAGGACGGCTAAGGTATGTTTCATATTAATCTCCATTATTTCGTATTAGTCTGGCTCATGGCGCGGTCAACGTCCCCCGCGCAGATAAGCTCCACTGCGCCGAAAACTTTAGGCAGGACGGCGTCTATTGCCTCGCGGTCTGTCGGGCTCGGAACACCGAGCACGAAATCCGCCATATCAAATCCTGCGGGACGCTCTGCGCCCACGCCTATTCTGATTCGCGGAAACGCGTCAGTACCGAGATTTTCTATGATATTTTTAAGTCCGTTTTGTCCGCCGGCAGAGCCCTTCGGACGCACTCTTACCTTGCCCGCGGGGATAGCCACGTCGTCCGAGATGACGATGACCTTCTCGGGCGGAATTTTATAAAACGCCGCCGCCGACTGCACCGCCTCGCCGGATAAATTCATAAAGGTCTGGGGCTTCATTATCAGCACCCTCTTGCCGGATATTTCCGCATCGCCGCACAGCGCCTTGTGCGCCGATTTTGTAACAGAAACACCCAACTTTTCCGATATATAATCAACCGCGATAAATCCCATATTGTGGCGCGTCGCTGCGTATCTCGCACCCGGATTTCCGAGTCCGACCAGCAGATATTCGGGCGGACCTGCGGGAGTGCGCTTTGCCTCAAGAGACTTGAAAATATCAAATATATTTGCCATAACAACCTCTGAATTTCGTATTTAACTATTATATTTTACAGCAAATCCCGTAAAATATCAAGGTATAGAGCGAAATTTACACATATAGGTTTGACATTCGTCCGACAAGGTGATATAATTGTAAGGATATATACGTCATATAATAAAGTTAAGGATAGATTTTTATGATTCTTGAAGCTAAAAACACAACCGTTGCGTACCGCTGTCCCGAATGCGGCGCCGGAATTATGAGTATGGTCGGCGTTTTCTCCCTCTCGGGAAATATGTTCAAGCTCAAATGCGATTGCGGCGGCTCGGAAATGGAGATCAGACTCCAAAACGACGGCAACGTCCGCCTGACCGTCCCCTGCCTTTTCTGCCCGTCCCCGCACACCTTCACCGTGTCAAAGTCCCTGTTTTTCGGGCGTGATATTTTCCTACTCCCCTGTCCTATCTCCGGCATGGACGTCGGATTTATCGGCACCGAGGCAGACGTGCGCGCATCTCTTGAGCGCACCGAGGCAGAGTTAAAGGAACTGCTCGATGAAAACGGACTTTCCGACTTTGATATGTTCAAGCCCCGGGACGACGACCCGCCGTTTGACCCAACCGTCTACGACGTTGTGATGTTCGTGATAAAGGATCTGCAGGAGGCGGGAGAGATCCACTGCTCGTGCGGTGAGGGTCCGTATTCGATAGACATTTTCGACGACTGCATCAGAGTCAGCTGTGAATCCTGCGGAGATTTTGAGGACGTACCAACCGACAGTCCGATCTCGGCAAACGCGTTTCTTCACGCGGATAGACTGAATCTCACAAACAAAAAGCCTGCCGACAACGAATAAAATAATTTATTGGAGATATAAAAAATGAGTACTAACCTTATTCCTTCATTTTCAAGCGGAGCGTGGAACGAATGGACTCCGTACGAAAACAAAAGACCGATATTTGAAAACACCGGCGGCGCGCTTACCATCACCTCAAAGGCATACAGCGACTGCGGTAAGTGGATATGCGAATTCCCCGTTACCCCGGGCGAAAATTACGAGATCTCCTTTGACGTGCTGACCGAGCGCATCGACTATCCCACCTCCTGCGTGCGCGTTATGGCTCTCTTCTTTGCCGAGGGCAAAAAGGACGCCGTCCTTTTCGAGTACGCGGTTGACAAGACCGAGCTGGAGAACGGCTGGGTACGCTATTCAAAATATATGACCGCGCCCAAGGCAGGCAACCTTCCGTATAACGACGACGCGACCAAGGTAAGAATAGAGCTTCTTCTCTGGAACAGCGACAACGGCAAGGTAAGCTACAAAAACCCGAGCTTTAAGGCAGTTCCGCCCAAAAAGCACAGACTTGTCAAGGTTTGCACCACTTACATAAACCCCTACACCCCCGATTCGAAAACTTATGAGGACAGACTCAAAAAGATTCTCCGCACCGCTGACGAGGCAGGCTCGCAGAATCCCGACATCATTATGTTCTCCGAGTTTATCGCAACCCGTGAACTAAATCTCACCCGTGAGGAAGCGGCGCAGACCATTCCCGGTCCTCTGACCGATCTTCTCGCGGAAAAAGCAAGAAAGTACAACACCTACATCGCGTTTAATATGTGTGAGGTAGATAACGGATTTTATCACAACACCACCGCGCTCATCGACCGTCAGGGCAACATCGCGGGCAAGTACAGAAAGGTTCACCTCACTTACAGAGAGTGCACCAGCGGTCTTACCCCCGGTCGCGACTATCCCGTATTTGAGACCGACTTCGGTAAGATAGGTACCGTCACCTGCTTTGACCACTTCTTCCCCGAGTCTGTGCGCCAGACGGTATATAACGGCGCGGAGCTTATCTTCGTTTCCACCGCGGGCGACGGATATATGCAGTCCACCGTACGCGCACTGGATAACTACGTGCCGATGATAATCTCCTGCGTAAACCACGCGAAGATGTCGGTATGGCCTCAGAGCCGTATAGTTGCGCCGGACGGAACCATTCTTGCAGGCACGATGAGCGACTGCGGCGCGGCTTGCGCTACCATCGACCTTGACGAGCCGTATAAGGCGTTCTGGTTCTCGGTAGGCCCCTCTTACTCTGAAAAGCACGATATTTACTTGGCGGAAGCCCGCCCCGATACTTATACAAACTGATTCTCCCGCCGCTTTGCATCAAAAAAGCATTTTTGCAGGATTTGAATCGGTAACTTGTAACGAAAATTTCTAAAAAATGAATTTTATTGAAAAAAATATTGCTTTTTGGGGTCAAATAGTATATAATATAGTTTGCTGTATATAGATTTTTTGCAGTTTCAGATTTTGATAATTGCATTTTGACCCTCAAAAAAAGCAGAAAGGGCAGACAGAAAAATGGATAGAATAACCATAAAAGAGATATTTGACTCCCCCGACGTTTATTCGGAAAAAGAAGTGACCGTCGCAGGATGGGCGCGCACCATCCGCGCAAGTAACGCGTTCGGCTTTATCGAGCTTAACGACGGCAGCGCATTTACCCCCCTTCAGATAGTTTTTGAGGCTTCAAAGCTCGGAAATTACGACGAGATCGCCCATCAGAACGTAGGTTGCGCTCTCATCATCCGCGGTAAGGTCATCCTTACCCCCGAGGCAAAGCAGCCGCTTGAAATCC
>CAZGHD010000040.1:0-16857 GCA_964525525.1 uncultured Lachnospiraceae bacterium
TATCTCGTGATGCCGGAAAAACTTCTTCACAAGATTCCCGAGGGCCTTTCTCTTAAAGAGGCGGCAATGGCTGAACCCGCCGCTATAGTGGCGCATCAGCTTCTTGAACGCGCACACGTTACTCCGGGTGACAACGTGGTAATTATGGGCGTCGGCCCTATCGCTTTGCTTGCCGCGCAGATGGCGCGCATCGCAGGTGCGGGAAAGATAATTCTGTGCGGATGCACCTCTGACGAGGGTTACCGCCTGAACATCGCAAAAGAGCTTGACTGCTACGATAAATTCATCAACGTACAGACCGAGGACGCGGTTTCCGTAATTATGGAAGAGACGGAAATCGGTGCGGATATAGTCGTAGAGGCCTCCGGCGCGGGAAGTGCTATCCGCACCGCGATCAAAGCTCTTAAAAAACGCGGTCTTCTTTGCGCTATCGGAATGACTTCCGGCGACACGGTGGAAATTCCGTACAACGAAGCTATGATGAAAGTACTTGATCTTCAGTTCAATATGAGTTCGAGCTACAACGGCTGGAATATCGCGCTGTCACTCCTCGGACAGGGAAAAGTAAAAGTCGATCCGATGATCTCCGTTCGTCCTCTTACCGAGTGGAAAGAAGCGATTTCCGATCTTGAATCGGGTAAAGCAATGAAAATGCTTTTAACACCGGAGGAGTAGCGTGAAATATTGTTCGGTCAGAAACCGAAGTTTGCGTTATCACGCACTCAAATTCAAATTAAAAATGGGTCTAATCCTATTTTTGTTCGCCACAGCGAACACATTTGAATTTAATAAAATATTTTTTACGCCGCATAGCGGCGGAATGGAGATATAAATGGATTTTCTCAGCAGTTTTTTTGCGGTTGCGGAAAAGGTTGGCTTGCTTTTCATAATAATCGCGCTCGGATTTATCTGCCAGCGTATCAAAATGCTTACCGAGGAAGCAAACAAATGCATGGGCGATATTGTAATGCATTTCGTTACTCCGTGCGTTATAATAAACGCATTCAGTGCAACACTTTACACCAAAGACGAGCTTCTTGACGTGCTCAAAAATATCGGAATTACTGCGCTTATTGCGGTTGCGGCTCACGCAGCGATGATCGTAGCGGTGCATTTTATATTCCGTTCCCGCAGTGAGGACAGACGCAGGCTTATGAGATTTGCGGCTGTGTTCTCCAATGCCGGATTTATCGCGCTTCCGCTTGCGCAGGCGCTTATCGACACTCCGACCACGCGTGAGGGGTCTCTTTACGCGGCGGTATATCTTGCAGTTTTCAATATCGCGCTCTGGACGTGGGGACTCGTCGATATGAGCGGCGAGAAAAACGCGATGAACTGGAAAAAGATAGTGCTTAACCCCGGTATAATCGGAGTTGCGGTCGGACTTTTCGTGTTTACCTCTCCGCTTTACGTTAATTTCGGCGGTACGGCAGGAATAAAATTGCCCTCTCTCGCACTTGACGCGCTTTCTGCAATATCTGCGCTCAATCTGCCGCTTCCTATGCTGATGGTAGGATATTATCTCGGAAAAGCGGATCTTTTAGCGGCGGTAAAGGACGTAAAATCATGGCTGTGTATTGCGGTCAGACTTCTTGTGTTCCCGCTGATACTTTTGGGAGTTTTGTGGCTTTGCGGTGTTTCGGGTAACGTTCTTACCGTGTCTGTAATCGGCGCGAGCGCGCCCGTCGGTGCGACGGCTACCATATTCGCGGCAAAATTCAACCGCGATACCGAGCTGTCGGTCAGACTCGTGTCCCTCTCGACGTTGCTTTCTATGATAACCATGCCGCTTATCGTCGGTCTTACCCAGATGATAGCGTAAAGATAGCTAAAATGCCTCGACAGCTTGTCGAGGCATTTTTATGTTAGTAAGATATTCTTTCAAGTATTCCGTTGTCCGCGTTCTTTATTCTGCCTTTTACACCAACGTCCCGCATAACGAGATTTTTGATAGTGCCGTAGTTTTTGATAAACGGGTATTTTTGACCGGTGAGGTTTTCGTCGGTCACGTCTTCAAGGATAAGATTCTCAACTATAGCATCTCCGTATACGCAGATGGTGTCTATCGGAATTGTCTTTTCTTTGCGGTGCATATGAGCTATTTTCAGATTCTTTACGAGTGTTTCTCCCTCTATTATGATAAGAGGATATTGCCACTCGCCCTGCCACGGGTAGGTGTACACTTGATTTGCTTTTGACGCGTAGACGTTGTCAATGAATATAGAGTCGTATCCGCCGTCAATACAGCCGTTTTGAGCGTTTTTGGTAAGACCGATGCAGTACTGGAAGTAGGTACCGTACACGTTTGAAATACGTATATTTTCTACTTTCTGATGTACCGAAAGCATTCTTACCGCGCTATGGCAGGTTTCTGCAAAGATACCGTCTATCTCGACGTTAGTTATCGGACCGCAAGAGCCCTCGTCAGCGTTGAGCGCAACGAGATCGTCGTAGCACGCGCCCTTGAGATTCTTGATAATTCCGTCGTGGCAGTTGCCGTTGCAATGTATACCGTCCATATTTATCGGCATCGGATTTCCGCGGTTGAAGTCAAAGGTGACGTTATCTATATAAAAGTCAGAAACGGTATCAAGAGTAACCGCAAAGTTGGACGGATCTTTTAAGGTAAGCGAGGACATTTTGAATCCAACGACCTTATAAAAGACCATACCGAAGCCCCAGAATTCGGGAATTGCGGGCTCTCTTACCTGAATGGGGTTGGGAGCCTGCTCCATATTGTTGAAGTTCCAGATCCCGCCGACTATCTCTATGTTTCTTGACGGCTCATTGTGCTCGCAGGCTTTCAGATAACTGCGGAATCTTCCGTTGTAATCTTCATCTACCTTTTTGTCAAGCTTGTTTTTCAGAATTACACAGTTGGAGCCAGGTGCGAGCTTGATCTCCGCAAATCTCGGAAGAACGAGTTTGAAGTCGGAGGGGAGCTCAAGCGGCTTTGAAACGAGATAATTTTTTTCGGGAACGGGAAGGGTAAGTTCGTTTTCTGCCGTATCTATTAATTCCTGAATAGCGGCGGTATCGTCGTGAATACCGTCACCGTAAAGCTTGTTTATCATAAATTTTCTCCTTACTCTCGTTTGGATTAAAATTCCATTATTTTATCGAATGATATGCGATTTGGGTACTTGTCGTCCTTGCCGGTATCAACGCCTCTGTATGAGAGAAATCCTATTTTACCGTAGTTGAGGAACAAGGGGCATTTACCGTCGGTGGTATTGGTGGTACGAACGTTTTTCATTATGAGTCTGTCTATATTAACTTCCTCTCCGATAAGGAAGGTTTCGCGGGGAATTACCTTTTCATCGTGATAGAAATTGCTTATAGCGATGTTCTTCAAAGTAAGGAAATAGTCTATGTATACGAGCGGACCTTCCGGAAAGTCGGGGTGAACCGCTCTTTCTTTGATGGTTTTGGTAAGTTCTGCGTGAACGTTTTCGATAGTGATAGCATTGAATACACCGCCTTTACCTCCTACATTGACAAACGCAAAGCAGGTCTGGAAGAAGGTGCCGGATACGTTGGAGATGCGTACGTTTTCAATATTGTTGCTTCCGAGAAACATTCTGATACCGCAGGGAGCTATACCGCACGATACGTTATCGATAGTGACGTAGGCTATATCGCCACGTGAACCCTGCTCGGAGTTCATTTCAATCAAGCTTTCACAGCACGCTCCGCTGAGATTGCGAATAGTACCGAAAAGGCAATTACCCATAAGATTTATACCGTTCATACACGCAGGCTTGGGGTTGCCGGTGTTGTAATCAAACGTAATATCTTCGATAGTGAAATAAGAAACCGAATCAAGATTTATGCCGTGCGCGGATGGATCTTTTACGGTTATATCGGAAATTTTAAGGTTTACGGTTTTATAAAAAGAGAAGCAAAAACCCCAGAATCCCGCAATTGAAGAAGAAACGCACAGCGGATTTCCTTCCTGCTCCATATTGTTGGCGTTCCAGATTCCGCCGCATACCTCGATGTCGCGGGCGGGAGCAGCGTCTGCATACGCTTTGACGTAGCTTGCATAGTTTCCGGTGTATTCACTGTTTGCGGGAAGCTCCAGCTTGTTCTTTAACATCACGCAGTTTGCGCCTTTGGCGAGTCTCACCTCGGCAGAGCGGGGGAGGATCAGCTTGAAGAAAGAGGGAAGCACAAGCGGCTTTGAAATAAGATAGAACTTTTCGGGAGCCGGAAGAGAAAGCTCACATCCGGCAGTGTCGATCATTTCCTGTATCGCGGCGGTATCGTCGTGGATCCCGTCGCCGTAGAGTTTGTTTAACATTCTTTTCTCCTGTGAAAGCAAATGAATAATTTAAGTGTATTATCTCACAAAAGTTTCTAAAATGCAATAAGTTTTGAAGAATTGTTCACAGATTGATGTTATAATATTTCTTAATACTGCGAGAAAGGGGGACGGGATTTTTGAAAAAGAAGTTGACTATCGGTATACTTGCTCACGTTGACGCGGGAAAGACTACGCTGTCAGAGGCTCTGCTTTATCTTTCGGGAAAAATACGCGCACTCGGCAGAGTGGATCACAGAAACACGTATCTTGATACCTACTCACTTGAGCGTGAGCGCGGAATAACCATATTTTCAAAGCAGGCGAGATTTTCTACCGAAAACTGCGACTTTATTCTTCTTGACACTCCCGGGCACGCAGATTTTTCCCCGGAGGCTGAACGTACCCTTTCTTTGCTTGATTATGCAGTGCTGGTGGTCAGCGCGCCGGACGGGGTGCAAAACCATACGCGAACCTTGTGGCAGCTTCTTGCCCATTATTCCGTGCCGACCTTTATTTTTGTAAACAAGACCGACATTACGATAAAATTCAAGGAAGATATTGAAGCGGAGCTTTCAAAGAGCTTGTCATCGGCGTGCGTGGCGTTTTACGAGAGTGATGAAAAATCCACGCTTGACGAGCGTCTTGCCTCGGCGCACGAGGATTTTCTCAACAGCTTTTTCGCAGGTGAGGAGATAGAGGACTCGGAAATAGCGGAAAAAATATATCAAAGACAGCTGTTTCCTTGCTTTTTCGGATCTGCGCTGAAGACCGAGGGCGTGGAATTTTTCCTGTCTGCTATTGACAGATTTACCGTGTCCCCCGAATATCCGAGCGAGCAGTTTGGTGCCAAAGTGTACAAAATAGCTCACGCGTCGGGTACTCGTATAACGTATATGAAGCTCACCGGCGGATCTCTTTCTGCGCGTGACGAGATAAATTATCTTTCTTCTGACGGAACGAAGTTTTCTGAAAAGGTATCTCAGATACGCCTTTATTCGGGAGATAAATTTGAGCAGGTAGATACAGTTTTTGCAGGCGAGATATGCGCGGTTATCGGATTTTCAGCAACGTACGTCGGACAGGGACTCGGTGTGGAGATGGATTCCGGCTCTCCTGTGCTTGAGCCGGTGCTCTCTTACAGAATACTGCTCCCGGACGGCTGCGATCCGATGCTGTATTTTCCCAAGCTCAAAGAGCTTGAGGAGGAAGAACCGTCACTGCATCTTTACTGGAATGAAGAGCTTGCACAGATAGAAGCGCGGCTTATGGGTGATATACAGATCGACCTTTTAAAGAAGCTGATATACGACAGATTTACGATCTCTGCCGAGCTTGACGAGGGGCGCATACTTTATAAAGAAAAGGCGGCGGGTGTATCTGTCGGAGTCGGACATTTTGAACCGCTTCGCCACTACGCCGAGGTGCAGTTGCTTATAGAACCGCAGCCGAAAGGTACGGGACTTGTTTTTGACACCGACGTGTCTGAAAACGATCTCGCTATGAACTGGCAGAGACTTGTACTTTCGCATCTGTATTCAAAAACTCACAGAGGAACTTTAACCGGCGCAGTGCTGACAGACACCAAGATAACTCTCGTTGCGGGACGTGCACACCAAAAGCATACCGAGGGTGGAGATTTCAGAGAGGCGACGCTGCGCGCTCTGCGTCAGGGACTTATGAAATCGGGATGTGTTCTGCTTGAACCTTTTTATCGCTTCAGAGTGGAAGTCCCTGTTGCATCCGTCGGCCGCGCGATGACAGATCTTCAAAGCCGCGGGGCAGAGTTTGCGGTAGAGTCGTCCGATACCGAATATTCTGTGATAGTGGGACGCGGTCCCGCATCCGAGCTTCACTCGTATTCGCGTGAGCTTACGTCGTACACACGCGGAGAGGGAAGAATGACCTGCGTCTCGGACGGTTACTATCCCTGTCACGATCAGGAGAGAGTGGTTGCCGAAGCGGGTTACGATCCCGTAGCGGACACGGAAAATCCGCCTCACTCGGTGTTCTGCGATCACGGTGCGGGCTTTGTCGTACCGTGGGACAAGGTTGACGAGTACAAGCATCTTGAATATTCACCGGACAAACCGAAAGAAGTAACTGCAGACAAGATAATTCCGCGCGCGTCCACCTTGTCGCGTAAATACGACATCAGTGATAAAGAGCTTGAGACTATTATGATGCGCGAATTCGGACCTATCAAGCGCAGAAAATACAGTGAGCCTAAGATCAATTCTTCCGCGAAAAGATCGGGTGAGAAAAAGAAAAAAACTCCGTCAGAGCCTAAAAATCTGCTTATCATTGACGGATATAACGTTATATACGCGTGGGAATCGCTTCGCGTGATAGCGGAAGACGACTTTGCAAAGGCGAGAGACGTGCTGATGGATATTCTGTCAAATTACGTTGCCTTTACCAAGATAGACGTTATTTTGGTATTTGACGCGTATCTCGTCAAGGACGGCGTCGGCTCTGATTTTATCCACGACGGATACCGCGTGGTGTTCACGCGCGAGGATCAGACGGCGGACGCGTATATCGAAAAGCTGATGCACGATATGGGACCTGATTACAGTATCAAGGTCGTAACCGGCGACGGACTTTTGCAGAGTTCTGCTGTTATGTCGGGTATCTCGCGAATGAGTACTGCCGAGTTTGAAGCTGAAGCGGTGGCGGTCGGAAACGAGATAACTGCGTTCGTCCGCAAGCTTGCCGAAAATAAAAAATAAAAAATCCGCAAGAGGGAAAATTTTTTCAAAAAAACTTCTTGCGGATTTTATTCATTTGCGAGATTTATCAGATCAACTCCGTTTCTTTGCGCGTATTTCACCGTGAAAGCGGTACCACCGGGTGAGCCTTCATGGTAATACGCGACGCAGGTGTCGGCGCCGGTCACCAATCGAATGTTTCTTTCGTGCATACAAGTGTGGGAATAAAACTCGCTGGAGTAATACACCTCGTCCGCTTTTGCAAGGATAGCCTCGTATATCTTTACGTCCTCTATCTTCCATTTCGAACACTGATTTCTGCAGGGAAGATACATAATGAGGCGGACGGACGGGAATTCATCTTTTAGTCTCAGTACCTCAAGCGCGGCAAGCGTGTCAAATCCGAGCGCACCGCCGCATCTGAAATCGGTATAACCGTCTTTTGCGAGGTCTTCAACGGTATTTCTGATTTTCATGCGAATACCGTCTCTGTCAGACGGCGCGATGACTCGGTGCCCGGTGAAACAACAAATCTTATTTTCTTTCATTGTCTATTCACCTTCCGTGAGATAATCGGGCAAAAATTCGGGTGCAATGACCTTTTTTACAAGATTTTTGAAGTCCTCATAGGTGTAGGTGTGAGAATGAGTAGAGCCGTAGATACGGGTCCCGTGTTTTGATGCGAGCTCCTCTGAGTAATCCTCCATAAAATAGAGGTGAGTTGAGAAGTAATTCATACCAAAGTGGAATATAGTGGGGATAAACTTGACTTCATCAATAAACGGGGCAGAGCCGTTTTCAACGACTATATCAAATTTAACAAATCCGCCTACCATATTGGTGCTGTATTCCATTTCCGAAACAAGATTACCGAGCGAGTATATGCACAAGGTACGTCTGCCGTCTTTACGCTCGATCCACTCGATGGGCTCTATAACGTGAGGGTGGTGACCGATTATCACGTCAACTCCGGCGTCTGCCATGATTTGTGCGTATTTTTCCTGGAACTCCACCGGCTTTGTGTAGTGTTCTTCTCCCCAATGTACCGAGACGAACACGAGGTCAGCCTGTTCTTTTGCTGATTTGACGTGGTGCTTGATAACGTCCTCTTCCATAATCGGTACGACAAGCTCGGATGACGAGGGAAGGGAAAGTCCGTTTGTGTGCTGGGTATATGACAGCATAGCTATCTTGACGCCCTCGTGCTCGTATATGCGTACAGTGTCGTAGTCTGCTTGATTGCGGTAGCCTCCGATCATCATAAAGTCGAGCGTGTCGTAAAAATCAAGTGTGTCAGAAAGCCCATTAGCACCCTTGTCAAGCATATGATTATTTGCAATGTTGACAATGTCAAACCCGAGATCGTACAGCTCGTGGCCGAGATCCTGTGGGGAATTGAAATGAGGGTAACCGGACAGACCGTATTTCTCGTCGCCTGCCATCAGTGTTTCCTGATTTATAAACGCGATGTCGGCGGACGCAATTAAATCCGCCGCGTCGCTGTACATAGGTTTGAAATTATATTCGCGGGAGTCTTCGGTAGCCCTTCTTTTTGCTTCGATATAAAGAGCGGGATGTATCACGTTATCGCCCGC
Organism: uncultured Lachnospiraceae bacterium; assembly: GCA_964525525.1. Classification (GTDB taxonomy): domain Bacteria; phylum Bacillota; class Clostridia; order Oscillospirales; family CAG-272; genus RGIG2161. The sequence continues at coordinate 8,610 of CAZGHD010000040.1, forward strand.
GCAAAGAAAATTGAAGCGGACGTTTTTTCTGTCTTCTTCAATAAATTTGTCTGTGTAGTCATCTTCTTTTATCGAGGGCACGGTATCTGCTTGCGTTTCACTTTCAAGCGGTGTTGAGATGGGCATTTGCGCCCTCTCGCCGCAGGAAAGCAGAAGCAGAAAAGTCAAGGGGATCAAAATCAGTAGTTTGGCTATATTTCTCATCTTTTATTTTCCGGCTGGCAAAGTTATCTTTTCCAAAAGCTCGTTTTTTTGTTCTGAATATACGTATGCGTTCTGATAATCCTCGGTTTCCTTATAGCAAAGCTCAAGGTCGCTGTAAATACGGAAAAGGAGAACCGAGTCAAGGTCTGAGACGTCGTGTTCGTTTATTATCTCGTGGAGATAGGTCAGCGCGGCGGTGTAGTCCTCGTGCTTGATCTCTACCTTCGCTTTAATATGAAGAAGATAGACGGCATCGGTTATATATCTGTCTCGAATGAGTATCAGTGCGGAATCGGTGTTACCCGAGTCTATCATCTTGGCTATTTTGTAATAGATAAGCTGCTGCTCAAACGAGGGAGCGTCCGCGTTATCAAAGTCTTCGCTCTGTTCTCTCGGCAGATACGCTATCTCGCGGATCAGATCGGTATATTTTTCCGCGGCTTTTTTTATCCATTCGGTAGAATATCCGCAGATCTTTGCGTATTCCCGTGCCTCTGCGAGATATTCCGACGAGAGATCAAGCTGACCGTCGTTGTATTTTGAAATGCCGAGCATAAGTGCGGATTCCGCGGCTATGAGCAGAAGTTCGTCGTCCTCTTTGGTGTAATGCTCGCGGCAAAGCTCAAGCGCGCGTTGATAGCGTTTTTTCAGGTACGCGCTCTTTATATCTGATATGTAAAGCGCTTTTTTGAATGATATTTCATCGTCAGCGTCCGCAAAAAAATATCCGCCGGGGAGACCGAGCTTATCGGTAATATGGTTTAACGTAGAAACGGAAGGCGTAGCCTTTCCGTTTTCTATCTGGCTTAACATATTGCGGGTTATTTTTCCGTCGGCAAGCTCTTTTTGCGTCATTTTAGCCTCTATGCGGGCTTTTTTTATTTTTTCACCGAGTTTCATTTTTCAGTGCAGTGCCTCTTTTGAGAAATTTTTATGCGTTATTTTGAGAGCGGTCCGGATGCCGAGGAAACGTCTATCGCGCGAACGATACGCGCTTTGACCTTTTCGGCAGCAGAAGCCTTCGAACGAAGGATGCGCTCGTGGAACTGTGAGTTTTCCGAATACAGCTTTTTGTATTCTACCGAGAGCGCGGCAAAAATATCGTTAATTTGCTTCGTATGCTCGTCTATGTAACGCGCGACGAGCGAGTCAAGCTCCTCGTCGAGTATTTTTGAAACGTCGTCCTTGTGCTTTTGATTCTGCTTTTGAAGCAGAGAAGCCTCGCGTTCAGCGCGCGCGATTATAAGCGCGGCTTCACTTCTCGCTTTTTTCAAAGCGTCCTCTGCCTCAAGTGCCGCGCGGCGGGAGAGTGTATCTTTTTCGCGGGCAATCACGATGCTCTGTTCGGAAACCGTACGTTCCGCTTGTTCGAGGCGGGTCTGCATATCGGCAAGACTGTCGCCAAGCTCGGAGAGGGCGGCATCAAGCTCGCTGTTTTTCTCGTTTGCTTCGGTAAGCTCTTTTTCAAGACCGTTTGCGCGTTCTGTCTCTTTTGCGAGCTGCTCGGAGAGCTCAGACGCTTTGCTTGATTTTTCTCCGAGAACGGCGTTTTCTTCGGTCAAACGGGCGCACTCTGCTTCAAGCTCGGAGAGCTTTGCTTTTAAACGGGATATATCTTTGTCACGACTTTCTATTTCCTCTTTAAACTGCGCATTGAGAGATTCTATATACGCGTAAACGTCTGCTTTTTTAAATCCTCTGAACGAGCTGTGAAATGCCTTTTTATTGTCATCCATAATCATACGCCCTCGCTTTTCTTAAAATACGATCGGTAAATATATTTTACCACATAAAACACAATGTATCAATAGTCTGCGACAAAAAATAATATAAAAATATTACCTTATCGAAGTCGGTAAAAAGGCAAATATGACATTTTTCTTTTGCCCGTTTTCGTATAATAAAAGGGAATTATAACGATAAAAAAGGGGGCGGGATATGACCGAGACCGTTTATGCGGACGTATTGTTCGTGATAAATTTTTCAATGGACGTGCTTTCTCTTTACATAGCGGCAAAAATAACCTCGCAAAAAGTTATCGCGCTAAAGCTGGCGGCAGGCGGCACGATAGGCGGGATATACGGAGTTGTCTCTCTTTTTGTACCCGGCGGGCGGCTCGTATCTCTCCCTCTCTCGATCATGGTCGGCACTCTCGTGGTAGCGGTCGGACTGGGGATACGGTCATGCAAGAATTTTATTGTTTCAAGCGTTTTGTTCTTCGTTGCGGGAGGGACGCTTTCCGGCGTTATGACGGCGGTAATGAGTATCACGGGACGCGTGGACAGTGGCGGCGGAGTTGATCTGTCCCCGCGCGCATTTGCACTTTGTGCCGCAGTGTCCGCTGTTTTGACGCTGTTTTCAGGGAAGATTTATTCCTTTACGGGGCGAGTGAAAAAGGTTGAAATAATGATAGCGGAAGGAGATGCGAAATTTCACGGCGAGGCGCTGGTTGACAGCGGAAATCTCGTCAGAGAACCAATATCGGGGCGACCTTGCATTATCGTCCGTGCGCGGGACGTGCGGGATTTGATACCGAGCGATCTTTACCGTGAGGTGATCGGGGACGGCTCGGATTTGTCACGCCTTTTGAGTGAAACGCTGATGAAAACCCGTTTGGTGCCGATAAAAGGAGTGGGTGAGAGCAGAATAATGCTTGCTTACCGCCCCGAGCGGATAGAAATAAATGAAAACGGACGGGTAAAACGGGTAGAAGCTCTTCTGTTGATAGACGGCAGTGACGGAGGGGAAAAGTACGGTAATACGGTGGCGATAGTGCCGTCGTCAATATTATAAATTAATGGAGATTGTTATGAATATTATAAAAAAACTGAAAGCATTGGTGCTGAAACGGTATTTCGGATTTGCTGAAAGCGCGGCAGAGCTTGAAACGGCGCGGCTGTTTTACATAAACGGTCCCGATCTTCTCCCGCCGCCGCTTGAGGCAGAGGAGGAAGCGGAGTTGATAGGACAGATTGAGGACGACGAGTCTGTGAGAAACATATTTATCGAGAGAAATCTCCGCCTGGTGGTATATATCGCAAAAAAATTCGAGAACACGGGTATCGGAATAGAGGATCTGATCTCTATCGGCACGATAGGACTTATCAAAGCGATAAATACATTCAGAATTTCAAAAAACATAAAGCTCGCTACCTACGCTTCACGGTGTATTGAGAACGAAATACTTATGTTTATAAGAAAAACGGGAAACTCGCGCAGTGAAGTGTCGATAGACGATCCGCTCTCTACCGATTGGGACGGAAACGAGCTTCTGCTTTCTGATATTCTCGGGTCGGACGAGGATTCGGTATACGCGGGACTTGAATTTGACGAAGATCAAAAGACGATAAGAGATGCGCTTTCAAGACTTCCCGAGCGCGACCGTGTGATAATCGAGATGCGCTACGGAATAGGCGGGAGAAAGGAGCTTACTCAAAAAGAAGTTGCTGATACTCTCGGAATCTCACAGTCGTATATATCCCGTCTTGAAAAACGCATAATATCCGAGCTCAGAGACGAAATAGCCGGACGTATATGAACACAGTGTAAAAAATACGTCAAAAACCCCTCCGTACGGCAGTGTTATTAGAATTTCCTATTGAAAAAATAGACATTATAATGTATAATGGTGACGTATAGTTTCACTATCTAACAATACACTATGGAGGAAAACAATGAAACGATTTTTAACATTTTTGTTGTCGCTTTCGCTGATCTTTACCTCGCTTGTAATGGCGGGTTGTACAGACAATAGTGACCCCGGAAAAACCGATACACCGGAGGATGAGATGACAGAAGCTGAAAAAGCGGGCAACGTTATTTACGTTGACGTAAACGGAAACGATACGGACGGCGACGGCTCAAAAGATAAGCCGTATGCTACAATTACGGCGGCGCGCGACGCTATCCGCACAAAGAAAGCCGAATCAGGACTTCCTGACGGCGGTATCACCGTACTTATCGGTGAAGGTACTTACCGTATAACCGAGTCGATAGCACTTGAAGAAGGAGACTCGGGAGAAGTCGGCAAACCGATTACCTATAAGGCCTCTAAAGATGCCGAGGTAATAATTGACGGCGGTGTCAAGCTTGAGGCAAGTATGTTTGAGCCTGTAAACGATGAGTTTAAGGCGATTCTTCAAACCGAAGACGCTAAGGCAAACGTAGTGCAGATCGACCTTGAAAAGGCAGGATGCTTTGACTTGACTCCGTTTTCCACTACTACCTGGGGCGGAGAGATCATCCGTTATAATGCGCAGGAGCTATATGCCGATTCTAAATTCCAGCATATTGCGCAGTGGCCTAACGCTGAAGACGGTTATGCATACTCAAAGGTTGTTGAAAAAGATACAAACACCAAATTCGATAACGGTGCAAACTCTTACTATGAGCTTGAGATTCCCGAGGGCAAAGCAGAGCTTTGGCATGATGATGATATTATAAGCTGTGCGCTGTTCTTTAACGGATGGAATACTTCTCATACTTCTGCAGGGTGGCACGAGACCAATCTCGAAAACGGCACTCTGCGAGTTTATGCGAATACACATATATACGAGTTCAGCGAAGAAAGACCGTACTACCTTTTCAATATCGCAGAGGAACTTGACTCTCCCGGTGAGTATTTCAGAGAAAAGGATACCAATATTCTTTACTATTATCCCGACGGAAAGCTTGAAGATCTCAATATAGTTTTCTCTCAGGTAAAAACTCCGCTTGTTCATATGACCGATGTGTCTTACGTTACGTTTGACGGTGTTATCTTTGAGCACGGCCGCGGTTCCGGTATGGTTGCTGATATAAGCGAAGGCTCTGAGACTACCACTACTAATCTCACTGTTAAAAACTGCACCTTCCGTGCACTTGGTGGCATTGCTCTTAGCTTGCAGAACACTGTAAATGCTTTCGTTGACCACAACGAATTTTACGAGCTTAGTTCTGCGGGTATTGAGGTTACCAACGAAGAATATGCAGACCGTACTCCCTCAAACAACGTAATTACCAATAACCTTATCCACGATTGGGCTAAATTCTATCCCACTTCTAACCCCGGTATCACCGCTCGCGGTATGGGATTCCATATAGCGCATAACGAGCTTTATGACTCTACTCACGTTGGTATAGATTTCCGGTGTGCGGACAGTGTTGTTGAGTATAACATACTTCACAACTTGAATAAGATGTCCGGCGACGCGGGTGCTATCTACAACGGCGGCAGATGGGAGCTGTGCGGAAACGTTATCAGATACAATTATATTTACGATATAAATTTTGTTTGTGAAACTGCACTTAGCCCAAACGGTATCTATCTTGACGACCAGATGCCCGGTCAGTACGTTTACGGAAATATAATAAAGGATATCAGCGGCAACGGTATTGCTATCAGTGCCGGCAGGGACATGATAGTAAGGAATAATATCTTCATTGATATTGAGGGTTTCCCTGTAGCAATCAATGATAACGGTACGTCTTTCCAGACCGACGATGTAAAATATAACGGAGAATACAAAGGATATTTTAACGGTGCGGACAAAATGGACTATCTCGGCGAGCTGGTTTCAACTCTGTGCCCCGAGCTCGTGCTTATTGCTGAAATAGGCCACGGTTCTCATAACGTAGACGATCCGGGTACTCCCGCATATCAGATAGTAGAGAACAACGTTCACTTCGGCGAGACTTCTCTTGAGATAAAGGATATCGCTGACATCTATATACAGCCGCATCACACTTCGCAGAGTATAGACGGTGTTGTAGCATCCGGCGGACATACCTTACTCAACGGCGCTATTAGAAATAACGTCATTTACACTGCAGATCCCGGGTTTACTACTGTAGGTAAAGTAGCGGATGCCCTCAAAGACGATGCGCAGGTATTCTGTGATATTTACAGCTTTGAGCAGATACCTTATGAACTCATAGGAATTATCGATTAAGGAGAAAAAATGAAAAGTAAATCACTAATTGCTTTAATGCTGACATTCGCCCTTGTATTTATGTCGCTCTTATTATCGTGTAACAACGTAAGCGGAAATCAAGGAGATCCCGATTCATCGGAGGACGATATGACAGCAGCAGAAAAAGCCGGAAACGTTATTTACGTTGATGTAAACGGTAACGACACGGACGGCGACGGTTCAAAAGACAAGCCGTACGCAACCATTTCCGCGGCGCGGGACGCGATCCGTGCAAAAAAGGCCGAATCAGGACTTCCTGACGGCGGTATCACCGTACTTATCGGTGAAGGTACTTACCGTATAACCGAGTCGATCGTCTTTGAGGCAGGTGACTCGGGAGAGGCGGGCAAGCCCATCACCTACAAGGCGCAAAGCGGCGCTGAAGTAAAGATCGACGGCGGCGTCAAGCTGGATGCAAGTCTGTTTGAGCCCGCAAACGATGAGTTTAAGGCGCGTCTTCAGACCGAAGATGCTAAAGCAAACGTAGTGCAGATAGACCTTGAAAAGGCCGGGTGCTTCGACCTTTCGCCGTTTGCTCTTGGTGGATGGGGAGGCGAAATAATTCGCAGGAGTGCTCAAGAACTGTATTCCAACAGCACTCGTCAGTATATGGCGCAATGGCCAAACAGAGAAGATGGATACGCATACACAAAGGTTGTTACGAGAGTGCCGGAAACAACGTGCGAAAATGGTGCGAATTCTTACTATGAGCTTGAAATCCCCGAGGGTAAGGCAGTGCTTTGGCAGGATAACGAGATAGTAAGTTGCGGATTATTCTTTAACGGCTGGGAAACCAATCACATCAGTTCCAACTGGTGTGATGTTAATCTTGAAAACGGAACGTTTCGTCAATACGCCTACACTCATATGTACGAGTTTGAAGAGGATAGACCGTACTATCTTTTCAATATAGCCGAGGAACTTGACGTTCCTGGTGAATATTACAGAGATCCTAATTCGAATCTTCTTTATTACTATCCGGTCGGAGATATAAATGAGGTCGAGTTAGTGTTTTCGCAGGTTCAGTATTATCTTGTTCATATGACTGATGTGTCTTACGTTGCGTTTGACGGTATTACATTCCAGCACGGTCGTGGTTCCGGTATTACTGCTGACATCAGCGAAGGGGCGGAGACAGTCACGATGGATATCACCGTTAAGAACTGTGTCTTCCGCGCACTTGGCGGTGTTGCTCTTAGCTTACAAAATACTGTAAACGCTTTGGTTGACCATAACGCGTTTTACGAGCTTGGTTCTGCCGGTATTGAGGTATGCAATGACGATTATACCGTTCGTAATCCTTCAGGTAATAAGATAACGAACAATCTTATTCACGACTGGGCACAGTTTTATCCGACTGAGAATCCGGGAATAAGTATTCAAGGTATGGGATTCTATGTAGCTCACAACGAGCTGTATGAGAGTACTCATACGGGTATCCGCGCTTTGGTCGGAGACAGTGTGCTTGAATACAACATCATCCACGATATATCCAAAATGTCAGGAGATGCGGCTGCTATCTACAATGGCGATCACGGCTGGACTGAGGCAGGATGCGTTTACAGATATAATTATATCTATAATATTAACTTTGAGTGTGATACGACTCTCGAACCTAACGGTATATATCTTGACGATCAGCTTCAGGGGCAGTACGTTTATGGTAACGTTTTCAAGAATATCAGCGGTTCGGCTATTGCTATCGGTGGCGGAAAAGATATGATAATTAGAAATAATATATTTATTAGTATTGGTTACGCTCCTGTTACGAGTGGTGATAACGGTATTACTTTCCAGCAAGGGAGCGCTCAATACAATGGTTCATCGAATAACGGTTATTTTGAAGGTGTCCAAAAAATGGATTACACAAATGAACTTATCGCCGCTATGTGTCCCGAACTTTTGCTTATGGTAGAGATAGGCTATGTTTCACATAACATAGATGACGGAGGTACTCCTGCATATCAGATAGTAGAAAATAACGTTGTATACGATTTTGATCCTTTTGAGATAAGCGATCCCGCAGATATCTACATAAAGCCGCATCACACTTCGCAGAGTATAGACGGTGTTGTAGCATCCGGCGGACATAC
>CAZGHD010000041.1:0-16678 GCA_964525525.1 uncultured Lachnospiraceae bacterium
TAAAAAGTATTTCACGGGCGAGCTTGAGCCGCCCCGTCACAGAATGACTACCTGACAGAAATGTATCCGTACGCCCGATATCGACCGCGTCGGTATTACTGCACGTCACGGCACCTTCTTTGAGATGCTCGGTAACTTCTCCTTCGGCGATTACTTCAAGAGAGAAGCTATAAACTGGGCTTGGGAGTTCATCACTGAATGTCTTGAGCTTCCGAAGGATCGCCTTTGGGTAACTATCTATCTTGACGATGATGAGGCATACGACATCTGGGCAAACGAGATCGGCGTTGATCCTGCTCATATCGTTCGTCTCGGCAAGGAAGATAACTTCTGGGAGCACGGCTCGGGTCCTTGCGGTCCTTGCTCCGAGATTCACTTTGACCGCGGTCCCGAATACGGATGCGGATCCCCCGACTGTAAACCCGGTTGCGACTGCGACCGCTTTATGGAGTTCTGGAACCTCGTTTTCACGCAGTTCGATAACGACGGTAACAATAATTATACCCGTCTTGCGAAGCCCAATATCGACACTGGTATGGGACTTGAGCGTCTTGCCTGCCTTATGCAGGGCGTAAACAACCTTTTTGAGGTTGATACTGTAAGAAACATTATGAAGGCGGTCGAGGACGCCGCTAACGTCAAGTACGGCGATAACGAGAAGAACGATATCTCGCTCCGCGTTATTACCGACCATATCCGTTCTTCCAGCTTTATGATCTGTGACGGCGTTCATCCCTCGAACACAGGACGCGGATACGTCCTCAGAAGACTTCTTCGCCGCGCCGCAAGACACGGTAGAATGCTCGGCATTTCGGGAACCTTCCTTTCCGACATTTGCACGGTAGTTGCAAGAGAAAATTACTCCGAGTATCCCGAGCTTACCGATAAGCTTGACTTTATCAAGAGAGTTATAGAGAATGAAGAAAAAGCGTTTGCCGCTACGATCGATGCAGGTCTTTCAATTCTCTCAAATCTTATCCGTAAGGCAACTGAGGACGGTATGAAGGTCCTTGCCGGCGATGACGTTTTCCGTCTTTACGATACCTACGGCTTCCCGCTCGATCTTACCCGTGAGATCGCAGAGGAGCACAAGCTTGAGATCGACGAGGAATCGTTCAAGCGTTTCCTTGATGCGCAGAAGCAAAGATCAAAGGACGCAAGATCAAACATCTCCGGTTGGAGCGATGCTTCCAAGTCGATCATAACAGCGTTTGATAAAACCGAATTCTGCGGATATGATAATACCTCTTGCGAGGCAAAAGTCATCGCAATTCTCGACGGCGATGAGAGCGTGGATGAGATCACCGAAGGTGAATTTACACTTATTACCGATAAGACCGTATTCTACGGAGAAGGCGGCGGTCAGGTAGGTGATACCGGTATCATCTATGATGAAGACACGATGATTACCGTAACCGACACGAAAAAGGTTGACGGCGTTTACATTCACGTTTGTTCGCTCGCAAGCGGCGACGTTAAGGTAGGCGATACCGTCAAGCTCGAGATCAACGTCGGCAGACGCGTTTCGATTATGAGAAACCACTCCGCGTGCCATATGCTCCAGGCGGCGCTCCGTCAGACGCTCGGAAATCACGTTGAACAGGCGGGCTCGTACGTTGATGAGAGCAGAGTTCGTTTTGACTTTACTCATTTTGCCGCACTTACAGATAAGGAGCTTCGTGAAGTTGAAGCACTTGTGAACTATCACATTCTTCTCGGCGAAACGATCAACACTGTCGAAACCGATATTGAAACCGCCAAGAAAGAGGGCGCTATGGCGCTCTTCGGAGAAAAGTACGGAAACACCGTCCGTATGGTCAAGATGGGCAACTTCTCAACCGAACTCTGCGGCGGTACTCACCTTGACAACACAGGCAAGGCAGGACTCTTCAAGATCATTTCCGAAACTTCTGTTGCCGCAGGTGTAAGAAGAATTGAAGGAACGACGGGTCTCGGAGTTCTTGCGCTTCTCGCTGAAAAGGATAACCTTATCGGCGAGACCGCGAAGGAGCTCAAGGTCGGTAATCCTCTTGATCTTCCGAAAAAGGTCGTACAGCTCCAGAGCGAGCTCAAATCCGCAAAGAGTGAGATCGAAGCGCTTAACAGCAAGCTTGCTGCAGGTCAGACCGATGCTATCAAGGCAGGAATGAAGACTGTAAACGGCATTAATCTTATCGTACACACCCTTAAAGACGCCGCATCCGATATGCCGAGAAGCATTTGTGACGAGCTTAAGGCAAGCGATGATGACGTCGTTGCGGTTATCGCTCTTGTAAACGGAGACAAACTCACGTTTAGCGCTTGCTGTGGTAAAAATGCAGTAGCCAAGGGCGCACACGCAGGAATGATTCTCAAGAACGTCAGCGCTATCTGCAACGGCGGCGGCGGCGGCCGTCCTGACAGCGCCTCTTCGGGCGGAAAGGATATTTCCAAGCTTAACGATGCGCTTAATGCGGTTGAAGGAATCCTTCTTTCACAGTTAAAATAACCATTTTAAAGAACACCGCTTAACAACGGTGTTCATTTTTTGGTATAAAATTGTTAATAATCCTTGACAAAGTCGGTACTATGTTATACAATATAGTAGTACTTTGTTATGCAAGGTATTAATATTAATTGACAGGAGGATATAATGACGTTCGATAAGTCACAGCTTATGCGCGGTACACTTGAGGGTTGTATTTTGAAGATAATCAGCGAGAAGACGACGTACGGATACGAGATCCTCCTTTCGCTAAAAAAGCAGGGCTTTTCCGATATTTCAGAGGGAACGATCTATCCGCTCCTTCTTCGTCTTGAAAAGCAGGGAAGTATTGTTTCGAAGCTTCTGCCGTCTCCGCTCGGTCCGAAGAGAAAATACTACTCGATTACAGACGACGGCAAAAGGTATCTTACTTCCTTTATCGGTGCCTGGACACAAATTTCTGATTCAGTTGCGGTTATAATCGGAGGAGAGGGAGAGACACCTAATGAATAAGGAAAGAAAAAACTCATCGCGCATTCTCACAAAAGAGAATAAGCGTATTATTATGAAAATCGGGCATTATCTCGAAAGCCGCTATATCAATCAAGTCGCAGGTGAAGAAATAATGTCCGATATCGTCGGTATGGCACTCGAATGTCAGGAGCGCGGCGATTCATTCTCCGAAATGATAGGATCTGACCACGAGGCATTTTGCCGCGAGCTTATTAGAAATTCACCGCGACAGCACGTGTACGAGAGAATTCTGCACGTTCTTCATTGGTTTCTTCTGTTTGCAACGTTTCTTCTGCCGGGACTGTTTGCAGTTGAGTTCCTGATGCCGAGTTATTTCCCCGGACGCGTAGACGGACTTATGTTTACGGTTAAACTGTCGTACGTGCTGAAGTATTATATAATAATGTTGGTTCTCGTCATCGGATGGTTTATCGTTCGTATGCATACGTACAAGCCCACAAGGTACGTTTTAGGTACGTATTTTGCGGTGTTTATGTTGTTTTTCCTGTTTACGGACGGCGTGCTTGCATTTATTATGAACGACACGGTTTTGAAGATCAACATTATAATCTGGACAGTAACCGTCGCCGTATTATTGTTGATATGCGATCTGACCCGCAGAGTTATAGCAATGAGTATTGCATACAAGAAAAGAAGATCTGAAAATTGAGAGGTGACTATTTTGGAAAAGAGAAAACGCAGACGCGGTGACCGCAAGGACGGATATCTTGTGCGGGATATCGATTCGATGCACGCAATTATGCCTTATATGCTCCCCAACAGAGCCGATAACGAAGCATTTCTGACAGAGACGATTGATATGACGAACGTCATAGAGTATATCGCGGAAAAGAATTCCGATAACCCCGAATTTAAATATACCTTCTTTCATTTTCTTGCCGCGGCAATCGCCAAGACGATCGTTCTGCGCCCGAAGATGAACAGATTCTATTCGGGACACCGTTTGTATGACAGGAAAGATATTTTGCTGTCATTTACCGTTAAAAAACAGTTTTCCGACAATTCAGAGGAAGCGCTCGCTATAGTAAAGATCGATCCCGATAGCGACGTCTCACCGATCGAGCAGGTCTATCAGCAGGTCAAGAAGATCGTCTTTAGTATTCGGAAAGATAACAAAACCGATGCATCAACCGAAAAGATGGATATTCTCCTTAAGATGCCTCGTCCCATTCTTCGTTTTGCAGTAAGATTTCTTCGCTGGCTTGAATACCACGGTAAGTATCCCAAATCACTTATGCACGCTGACCCGTACTATTCGACAGTGTACATTTCAAATCTCGGCAGTATAAAAATGAGCGCAGATTATCACCATCTGACCAATTGGGGAACAAACTCGATATTTGCAATTATCGGTGAAATGAAGCCGATGCCTTTCTACGGAGAGGACGGTTCGGTTACCGTTAAAAAAGGCCTTACTATGAGTATGACCATTGACGAAAGAATTGCTGACGGATTTTATTTTGCCAACAGCATCAAGATACTTCGCAAATTTATTGATAATCCGAAGCTGATTGACGAGCCGATCAGCAAACCTATTGATTGAGGACAAACAGGATATGGAAAACGTAAAAGCCCCGTGGCTTAATAATTACGGTGATGTCCCGCATACACTTGAATATAAGCAGGGAAGTATGTGGGAGGCAGTTCTTGACGTCGTAGATGCTTACCCTGATTACACTTCTTTTGTGTTTATGGGCAAAAAGACAAAATATTCCGATTTTGCAAGGCAGGTCGACGACTGCGCCAAAGCCCTCAAGAACATAGGTGTAAAAGAAGGCGATAGGGTTACGATCTGTATGCCGAACTGTCCGCAGGGAATCATTATGTTCTACGCAGTCAATGTTGTTGGTGCTATCGCAAATATGATCCACCCCCTCTCTGCGGAGAAGGAAATAGCTTTCTACCTCAACGATTCAAACAGTGTTGCGGCAATAACTCTTGACCAGTTTTACCCAAAATTCGAGGCGATCAGAGATCAGGTCTCAATTAAAAATCTGATCATTGCCGATATAAAGGACGCGCTTTCGCCCGTTATGAAGGTCGGCTACGCGCTAACCTCGGGCAGAAAGATTAAGAAAATTCCCGCCGACGCTCCGATAATCAGATGGAATGATTTTATAAAGGCGGGAAAGCGTTTCAACGGTAAATACAAAACAAAGCGTGTCGGCACAGATCCTGCTGTCACTCTTTACAGCGGCGGCACAACGGGAGTCAGTAAGGGAATCCTGCTTTCCAACCTCAATTTTAACGCTCTTGCAGCACAGATAATTGCCACGAATCCCGTATTCCGTCCGGGTGATACTATGCTTGCCGCTATGCCGATTTTCCACGGCTTCGGTCTCGGTGTAAGTATACACGCGATGCTTGCTAACGGCGGTCAATGTATTCTTGTGCCGAGATTTACCCCTGCAAGCTACGCCAAGTTGATCGTTAAGCACCGTTGTAATTTTATGGCAGGTGTTCCGACTCTGTATGAAGCACTGCTTCGTCAGCCCGCTATGGTCGGCGCAGATCTTTCCTGCCTTAAAGGCGTTTACAGCGGCGGTGACTCGCTTTCTGTTGAGCTTAAGAAGAAGCTTGACGCTTTTTTGGCTGAACATAATGCAACGGTTAAGGTCAGAGAGGGTTACGGAACGACAGAGTGTGTAACCGCAAGCTGCCTAACACCTCTTCATCTTGCAAAAGAGGGAAGTATCGGTCAGCCGTTCCCCGATACCTTCTACAAAATTGTTCGTCCGGGCACACAGGAGGAGCTTCCTTACGGTGAGGACGGTGAAATATGCCTTTCGGGTCCGACTACGATGATGGAGTATGTAGGACACCCTGAAGAAACCGCTCAAACCCTCCAGATTCACGCCGACGGCAGAAAGTGGGTACACACGGGCGACCTTGGGCACATGGACGAGGATGGATTCATTTACTTCACACAGAGAATCAAGAGAATGATAATTACGAGTGGCTACAACGTATATCCATCGCAGCTTGAAAACATCCTTGACGCACACGACATCGTCCAGATGAGCTGTGTAATAGGCGTACCAGATCCGATCAAGGTACAAAAGATCAAGGCATTCGTTATGCTTAAGCCCGGCGTTGAGCCGTCTGATGATAATAAAGCTGCGCTCTTTGAATACTGTAAAAAAAATATTGCGAGATATGCGCTTCCTTACGATATTGAATTCCGCGATCAGCTACCTAAAACTCTTGTTGGAAAGGTTGCGTACAGAGTTCTTGAAGAAGAGGAAGATGCTAAAAGAATTGAGCAGGATAATTCTTCCGGCGACCTTGTAACCGCTTAATTCAATACATTAGTTGAAGTTTACAAAATAATAATAGTTATTAACAAAAAGGTAAAATGCTTATCTATTTGCGTTCACAAAACAGTCATATAATATAAAAATGTAGATTATAATGTGTTGCTGTTTTACATGATTTATAGTAAAGGAGAATACTTTAATGTATCAAGAAACACTCAACAAAATAATTGCTATAATTGTAGACGAGCTTGGAATTGACGGAACTGGTATAAATGAAAATTCAAAGATAGTTTCGGACCTCGACGTAAATTCACTCGAGCTTCTCAACGTAATTATGGTTATTGAAGAGGACTTTGATATTACCTTTAAAGAAGACAGACTTAGAAAGATAAAGACGGTTGGAGATGTCGTAAAATACGTAGAAGAACTTAAATCGTAAAGGCAGGATTTACTATGGCAAACTCTAACGCAGCTATAAGCAAAAAGGATAAGAAAACAGGTTATTATCTTGTTGACCCGGTAGTTAGCATAAGACAAATGCTCGAAAAGGCGAAGGATGAGGCGGGCGATTGGGACGCGTACCAATATAAGATCAATGAAAACGAGATAAAACACGTCACCTTTAACGAATTTTATCAGGATACGGAGGATCTTGGCGCGTCGCTTTGTAACCTTGGACTCGGCAATACTCATATCGCATGTGTCGGTGATAACAGTTACCCTTGGATAGTCGCATATTTAACAGTCCTCAAGTCGGCTGGTGTATTTGTGCCGATTGATAAAGAGCTTCCCGAAGAGGATATGTTCAGAATAATTAACGACAGTGATAGCACTGCGATATTCTTTGCGTCAAGATTTGAAAATGCAATTCTCTCGAACAAAGATAAGCTCCCTAATATAAAGCACTTTATTTCTCTCGACAGGGAAGAATCAAACGATGAATGCCTTTCAATGAGTCAGCTTATTAATGAGGGTAAAAATCTTGATAAGTCGGAATACGACTCGTTAAAGTCTGATGAAAATGATTTGAAACTTCTTGTCTATACATCCGGAACGACGGGGATCGCAAAAGGAGTTATGTTGAGTGAACATAACCTTATTTCCGGTGTCTATTATGGACTTCACGTTTCGCAGGTGTTTGGAACAGGACTTTCGGTGCTTCCGTATAATCACACGTATGAAGCAGTGTGCGATATTCTTGTTTCGATTCACAAGCATACAACTCTCTGCATAAACGATTCCCTTAAGGCGGTTCTTAAAAACCTTCAACTGTTCAAGCCGGATTATATCTATATTGTTCCTGCGTTTTTGGAACTCTTCTATTCGGGTGTTCAGAAAAACATTCGTAAGCAGGGAAAAGAGAAGCTCGTCAATAAAATGATCAACGTATCAAATGGCTTGAGAAAAGTCGGAATTGATATGAGAAAGGTGTTCTTCAAGCAGATAACCGACGCATTCGGCGGAAATCTCAAGAAAATCGTCTGCGGTGGAGCACCAATTCGCCCTGAAATCGGAAAATTCTTCGGAGATATAGGAATTTGGGTAATCGGTGGATACGGTATTACCGAATGTTCGCCGCTTGTTTCGGTAAACGACGAGCAGGCAAATGACTATAACACGGTCGGACGTCGCTTGCCTTGCCTTGAATGGCGCGTAGACGCACCAAATGAAGAGGGAATTGGTGAAATACAAGTTAAGGGCGACGTTGTTATGCTTGGATACTACAAGCAGCCGGAGAAAACCGAAGAGGTTCTTAATGACGGTTGGTTCTCAACGGGTGATTACGGATATATAACTCCCGAAGACTGGCTCGTTATAACCGGACGCAAGAAGAATATAATAGTTCTTACAAACGGCAAGAACATTTATCCCGAAGAGATTGAGAGTCTTATAATGCAAATAGATTACGTTTCCGAGGTAATCGTTAGCGGCATTAAAAATGAACACGGACAGGAAACGGGTCTCCAGGCAGAGGTCTATTTGTCAGAGGAACGCACGGAAGAACAGGTTTTTGATGACATTCAAAATAAGCTTGATATTCTACCGGGATATAAAAACATCTCAAAGGTAATTATCCGCGACGAACCCTTTGATAAGACAACCTCAAACAAAATTAAGAGAAAGTATTAATAATAAAAGCACCCCGCAGAAAAATTTCAGCAGGGTGCTTTTATATATGTTTCACGTTCGGGGCAGTGTAATTTCGTATCTAAATTCTAAACGTATAATTGTACTAAATTAAGATTTAATACAATAAAGGGAATTGCGTAACGTAAGGAATTTTCGTTTTCTAAAGCAGTGATACAAGGTAAAAACGGTTTACCGTTTTAGCGAGTTCACGAGCGGTACCTATTAACCCATATATTGAACGTTCAAGAATATCTCTGCGATTATTACAACCGAACGTACACGACGTTTGATGACGTATTGTCCGCTTATTTGCGGAACGCCGTAGGCGTTTTCTTGACGTCCGTGTTATATGACGTTTCCCTCGGCGCGCAGCGCCGATGCGAATACACCTCTCACGGTGGGGGTGCGGGGGTAGGTGGAACCTCCCCCGCTCCCACCGTGAGAAAAGAAAAAAAGAAGCGTTATTTCTAACCCATAAAAATTATAATTGTGAACACGGTGTTCATACTTTTATATGCCCTATGTACAATAGGGCAAATAAAGGTTCATTTTTTGAACCTAAACAAAAATTGCCCATGGAGTAAATCCCATGAAAATTGACAAAATAAAAGTCGTTTATTTACTCAAAAAACAAACACGCTCCAAGGACATTATTTTGCCCGCAGAGCGTGTTTTGTGTTTTCGGCTCACTTCTTACTGTTCAAAGGTCTTGGCGTGTCTGTAAGCCCTGCTAAATAGTCTAACGACACGTTGTAATACTTTGCAAGTGTGATTATATGGTGCAAAGGTATTTCACGTGTTCCGAGTTCGTACTTGCAATATTGCTGTTGTGTTGTCTTTAAGAGGTCCGCGATCTCTTTTTGATTTATGTCGTTATCTTCGCGCAGGTCTCGAATACGTTGGTAATGATACATTACATCCCCTCCTGAATTGATTTTGAAATATTTTACCATAAATCCGAATGGATGTATTGATATTACGTTCAAACGGGTGTATAATGTTCTTAACATCCGCTTGGATGTAATAATTACATAGAGGTGCACAACTATGTCAAACAAACCATTTACCGTATCCCGACACACTATGACCGACTTCGAGGTCGAGTTATACCACCTTGAGCAATACGCGACGACGGCGTATATACTCTCTGATGTCTTACAGGACATTCTCAATTCCGAGGTAGTAACTCAATTTGAGGGCGAGACTGACAACGGACACAAGATTGACTTATACAACGTTTTTCTTGCGCTCCGTGATGAATCTGACCGGATTATTCATTCTTGCGCATTGCTTCATAACGTATTTGATTGTATGTACTCTCAAAACGAGGAATATACCAAGTACATTCAAGATAAGAACCTTGAAGTCCCTCGCCCGGCTTGGCTTGATTAAGAGTACGGACGAAAAGGGTGTGATTTAGCTATTTATATCGACTGCTATATGCTCTACAATGCTGGCTACTTTGTAGGCGGTCATTCTTAATACGTGGAATAGCGTAGGCACTACTCTCCCGTGCAACTATGCCGTGACTTCCATCAAGGGAAGAGTTTAACGCTCTTCCCTTTTTCTTTTACGGCTTATGATCGGTCTTACAATGACTAAACCCTGATTTAACGCAATAAAGGGAATGGATTTACGATGAAATTGCCTTATCCGGGCGTTTTGTACTGATTCTGCATATTTGGAGCTTTTGCTTATTGATTTACGTACTACCTACTGGTTTAATGATAGTATTCAGAGCTTTCGGATCGCATACGAGAATATTGTCATGCACAAAACACAAACGTTCCGTATTGAATTTATCTCCACGGAACGTTTGTATTAACGTAATTTTATCTGTGATCCGTACGAGCTACGGCTTCCTCGCGGAACAACAGTGATATACACCATATTGCCGCTAATCCGACAAGCGCGTAGACAACGCGGCTGATCGTTGCGGTCTGTCCGCCGAATAACCAGGCCACGATATCAAAACGGAAAAGTCCAATGCTTTCCCAGTTAAGACCGCCGATGATCGTAAGAACGAGTGCTATTTTATCCAACATATCTTAAGTTTGCTCCTTCTTTTTTTATTGGGCAATAGTATAATTCCCCTTTTTTATGTAAATATACAAGATAATTATTGTACTAAATTTTTTCTGATTAGTCAAAAAATACGCGAACATTTGTTTTGTTCGCGTATTTTGATAATATTATGGGTTTGTTATTCAATGATCTCAGTGTTGTTATCTTTGATCGTTACGGTAGCATCAGTAGCGTCAACCGTTAATAGGCACTGCTGGATATCTTTAGGCGTAATAATCTTCAGCTGTCCATCCTCGATCACGGTTGTGTTATAGTTGAGCGTGCTGTTCTCGGTTTTTATGTTATATGAAACAAATTCCGCTGCATAATTAGTTGTATCAACATTGACGTTGCCGCCAACGATGTTAGCTGTGATCGTTGCCGCTTTTGTGTTTGTAACGGTAAGATTACCTGCACTTACTTTGGTGTTGATTACAGAAGCGGTTATAACCTCGTTAAACGCTACACTTCCCTCACTAACGGTGACATTATAGGTGACGTCCTCGTTCCATATGTTTTTGAGAGTAACGTCTCCGTTTCTTACCGTAAGGTTAAGAGTTTGTACGCTTGATGCGTCTGAAAGGTAGATCGTAACACTTCTTTTGTGTCCCTTTAAGGGCTTGTCAGCAAAGAAATAGCGTAGACCCTTGAAACGGAGTCCGCCACCGCTCATATCAATAAAGGATGAGAGACCGCTGACTGTTCCGTCAACTGTTACGGTACCGCCCGACAGCGACGTAGAATAGCCGTACGAGTCAAAATTTTTAAGCTCAACGTAACTGCTTTTTGCGGATCCGATGACCGTTACGTCAACATCTGAAAAATTGAGTGATAACTTTGAAAGCTTTTGGTCGGAAAGATTATAGACGTAAACAATATCGCCTTTTTTGTTACGTGTCTGTTCGTATATTGAAACACCGTTTGCATCAGCCATTGATGAGGCGATCGAGCATGTAAACCATCCGGTAAATAGAAGAACCGCGGCGAGTGCAAGGAAAATCAATGATGTTGGCTTCATAATCCGATACACTCCTTTTTAAGATTTACATATATCTCACGATATTTACGAAGTACGTAATGGACGAATTTAAGGAGCCATTTAGCTACGATAGGCATAAATCTTACAGCAAAATTATAAACGAGAATTCCGATAGCAAGAGCAAACGCACCTATCATAATGGCAACTCCGCATTCGTACAGACCGATCGGTACGCTTGTAAGCATTTGAGAAACGCCGAAAATAAGACCAAAAACAGAAACGAGAGTTCCCGCCGCCGTTACGAAAATAAGAGTACCGATTGAGATAAGTATGACGATAGCCACACCGAAGAACAATAATCCGAAGCCAAAAGCAGTTCCTGCAAGGATTGCGAGTGTAATCGGAAGAGTTGCCGCAAATATTATCCAGAACTTTCGTCTGTTCTGCTCAATGATTTCGGGGTCTATCGGTGCGGATGTTACCGAGGAATCGTTGTCGGCGGGAATTATCTCGCCGCGTTTCGTGCCGTGCGCTTCAACCTGTTTGTCATCGGCAACGTCTTCAACGGACGGAGTGTTATCGGCAATAGGTTCGAATACGACCGCGTCGTCATCGAGTTCGACCGCTGCGTTTTCATCAACAGTAACGACTTCGGGCTCGCTAACTACCTCGTTTTCCTCGCGGTTGACGATAACGGGCGCTTTCTCTTCGTTATTTTGTTTTGCGGCGTTTTCTTCCTGCGCCTCTTTGATCGCTTTTTCGGTCATTCGCTTAATTCTTGCCGCGACTTTATCGAGGTCACCGAGCTTAGCGATCTCGGCGGCGATCTCATCGTCGTTCTTTCCTTTGAAATAACCGTCAAATTGAGTCAAGTGCCGCTCTATGTATTCGCGGCTTAAGCCGATATTGAGAAGTCGCTCGGTCAGTTCGGCATAAAATGTCTGCTTGTCCATTAACTGTTCCTTTCGAAAGTAATTATCGTGTGAAAATTGATTTTAGTGTTGAAAATTATCGAAATTTAGAGTATAATATTATCCGTACATATTATTATAACAGAGATTGTGAGAAATTTCAATATGAGAATGAGAAAAAAGAAGCACGGAGCCGAAAGAATTTCTGCATGCAGCGAATATTTTGTTTCGGAAGGCACCGTTATCAGCGATATTCCAGTTGAACTTGAGATCGGTTGCGGTAAGGGCTCCTTTATATCGGGGCTATCCAAAAGATATCCCGAGAAGAAGTTTATAGCAATGGAGCGTGTATCTGACGTAATACTGCTTGCCGCAGAGCGAATCAAGGCAGAGGATGCAAATAACGTTAAATTCATCATCGGCGACGCCAGAAATCTTAAGGAGTACTTCCCTGCCTCAAGTGTCGCTCGGCTTTACCTCAATTTTTCGGACCCGTGGCCCCAAAAAGGATATGCAAAGCGTCGATTGACACACAGGTGCTTCCTTGAATTATATAAGGAAATACTTGTCCCCGGCGGAGAAATCGCGTTTAAGACCGATAATATCGGGCTGTTTGAATTTTCCCTTGAGGAATTCACTTCTGCTGGTTTCAAGCTTAAGGAGCTCACCTACGATCTGCATAACAGCGAATACAATGATGACAATATCGTCACGGAATACGAAAAGAATTTCTCTGAAAAGGGCTTTAAGATAAATCGGGTCGTCGCTTATTTATAATCGTTTTTGGCGGGTGAGCCCTTATTCTTCTTGAATTTCGAGACTATGTAGCTGCCAAGCTTTGCGCCTATAATACCGAACAGTGTTCCGAGGATAATTCCGCCGAGAACGTCGGTTGGATAATGAACGTAAAGGTAAAGACGCGAAAATGCGACGATTGATGCAATAACAGTTGCGCCAATTGCAATCGGCTTATATTTTCCCTTTAACAGAATAAGCAGAACAACAGCCGTTTCGAATACTATAAGCGTGTGTCCCGACGGAAACGAGTAATCGGACAAGCGCTTTATAAGTATCTCAGCGCCTGTTACGTCGTAAGGTCTTATTCTGGCAACGACGTTTTTAAGAAACAGGTTACCGATAACGCCGCCGCATATAAATGCAATTCCCATTGACAGCCCGATTTTTCTGGTTTTTGTGAATATCAAAAGCACGACGGCGACAATGATCGGAACTGTGCCGTGGTCACCGAGCTTCGTGATTAGCGAGAGAAATTTGTCAAGAAATTCGCATCTGAAATTTTCTTGAATGAAGTCGAGGATTCGAAAATCTATCTTCGTAATGGGATCCATAAAAGTTACCTCAAATGATGAGACTGTATGAAAATTATATCATTAAATGTAATTTTATGTCAAGACGTTTAAGCAAATTGAAGTATTTACATTTTATTAACAAACTAAAGTGAAATATATGAGATAATAGTATATATTTTCCTTGGAGGAACAGATGGTAAAAATAGCACTTTTGGGCTTCGGAACGGTTGGATCCGGTGTAGCCGAGGTTCTGTCAGAGAATGGTAATCTTATTAAAAGCAAGACCGGCATTGAATTTGACATCAAATACATTCTCGATTTAAGAGAATTTCCCGATCACCCTCTCGGTGACCGTGTAGTACACGATATAAACGTGATTTTGAATGACACGGAAGTGTCTATTGTCGTGGAAATGATGGGCGGTGTTCACCCAGCATACGATTTTTCGCTTGCGGCTATCAAGGCGGGTAAAAACGTCGTTACGTCAAATAAGGCAGTTGTTGCAGCACACGGTCCGGAGCTTCTTAAGGAAGCATCTGACCGCGGTCTGCGCTATATGTTTGAAGCGAGCGTTGGCGGCGGAATTCCGATAATTCGTCCTATGACGGATCTTTCCGCAGAGGACGAGATCACGGAGATCGTCGGAATTCTGAACGGTACTACCAACTATATCCTTACTGCAATGAAGGATGAAGGAACGTCGTTCGAAGAGGCACTTGCTACCGCTCAATGGATGGGCTACGCGGAGGCAGATCCGTCTGCTGATGTCGACGGTTTTGACAGTTGCCGAAAGATCTGTATTCTTGCCGCCGTTGCGTTTGGAAACCTCGTTTCCTACGAAGACGTTGAAACGGTCGGCATCAGACACATAACAGCCGACGATATAAAGAAAGCTGAAGAAAAAGGCGCTTCCGTCAAGCTTATTGCAAGAGCTGTAAAGGCAGATAGCGGAAAGGTTCATATTTCCGTAAAGCCCTATGCCGTTCGCAGAAACAATCCACTTTATGCTATTTCCGACGTATTTAACGGTATTCTCGTCCGCGGAAAGATATCGGGCGATCTTATGTTCTACGGTAAGGGAGCGGGTAAGCTTCCGACTGCAGGAGCTGTTGTATCCGATATTATTGATATTGCTTCCCGCAGAGATAATCAGCCCGCGCAGGCGATATGGACGACCGATACCGAAATGCTTCTCCCTACTCTTCCCGAATGTCTTGCCGAAGCAACCTTCGCCGATCTTGGCTATCCCATCGTTTGATCAAAATATTCGTCAGTTGATTCCTTGATCTCTTTCCATAGTTTGATAACGCAGATCGTGTTTATGATTGCCATAAGCGAGACTGTGAAATCGGAAATATCCCATACGAGAGAGGGCGCAAATACTGAACCCATAATTCCCGCCAAGCTGTATGCACATAAATACAGACGGCGGGAATTTCTTTTTCCGCCGAGATAATTTACAGACGATACCCCGTAATAAGACCAGCATACGACTGATGCCAGAGCGTATATTGCCGTCGATATTCCTATGAACAGTCGGAGCCATTTGCCGTAGTAACCGTACGCGTCAAGTGCAACTCTGATTCCGTTGCCGTCTAACGGAACATCAGGTGTCAAGAGAACGACGAAAGCCGTGAGGGTACACAAAAGTATTGTGTCAACGAAAACCTCGAAAATGCCCCATATTCCCTGCTCTGCGGGATGACAGTCGGTGTTATGAGCATAAGCTGCCGTACCGCACCCTGCCTCATTTGATAAAATACCTCGTGAAGCGCCGAGCCGAATTGCGTTTGAGAACAGAAATCCGAAAGCTCCGCCTGTTATCGAAGCGCTATTAAACGCACTGTGCAGTATTTCATTTATGACCGATGGTATCATTTTGTAATTTGAAACGATTATTGCAACGGATACGATGACGTATCCGAGAGATAATATCGGTATAATCACCGATGACGCGCTCTCGATTCGTTTTCTTCCGCCGCAAATCATTATCAAGGTAATAACGGAAAATATTATGCCCGTAATTATATTCGGAATTCCGAAGCACACGCGCATACTTTCTGCGGCAGCAGAGCTTTGAACCGTGTTTCCTACGCCGATTGACGACATCAGGATCATAAGCGAAAATATTGCCGCAAGAATCGGTTTCTTTAATCCGTATCTGATATAAAGCGCCGCGCCGCCGTCACCGTGTTTCTTATAGCGCATAGCAAGCACGACCTCTGCATATTTAATTACCATTGCCATAAGGGCAAATATCCACATCCAGAATATTGATCCCGCTCCGCCTATTCCGATTGCTGCGGCGACGCCCGCAATATTACCGACGCCGAGCGTTCCCGAAAGAGCAAGACACGCTGATTTGAATGATGCCTTGCTTTCTTTACCGTGAAAAGCTTTAAGCAGTTTCGAGGGTCTTGAAAACGGTTTGAAAGAGAGCTTGATCAGCAGAAACATACCGCTTAAAGCAAGCATTATAGGTAGTGACGGACCTAAAATTGCAGAATTGATAAATGAGAGCATTTTTCCTCCATTTTATAAAAAAAGACTTGCATTTTATTTGAATTTGTGATAATATATCACTGTTATATCAATATTTTAAATCTTATTGCAATATGCCGGTGTGATGGAATTGGCAGACGTGCCGGACTCAAAATCCGGTGGTAGCGATACCGTGCGGGTTCGACCCCCGCCACCGGCACCAAAAAACGACAGATTCTAACGGGAATCTGTCGTTTTTTTATATAAATATTTCTAAACGCAACCTAAAGTTTACGTAACGCTCTTTCAAATTTCTTGCGCTATGCCTCAAATAAATGTATAATAAAGTCAATATATGCTAATCTCGAAAGGAGACGCGATTATGACACTTGGTGAAAAAATCGCTACGTTAAGGAAAGAATCAAATTATACGCAGGAACAGCTCGCTGACATTCTCGGTGTATCTCGTCAATCGGTAAGCAAATGGGAGTCAGAAGTTTTATATAGTTAAGGAAACAGTGGGCCGAATCGATCCGTGTGATACATTG
>CAZGHD010000042.1:0-16639 GCA_964525525.1 uncultured Lachnospiraceae bacterium
GTTGACGTTCACGATATTCCCGTCGTTGCTATCGTTGATCCCGCAATGATGGAAACCATGCCCAAGGGTCTTACCGCCGCAACAGGTATGGACGCGCTCACTCACGCGATCGAAGGTTACATCACCAAAGGCGCTTGGGAGCTTTCCGATATGTTCCACATT
This sequence comes from uncultured Lachnospiraceae bacterium, assembly GCA_964525525.1. GTDB lineage: Bacteria > Bacillota > Clostridia > Oscillospirales > CAG-272 > RGIG2161. The sequence goes on from CAZGHD010000042.1 coordinate 163, forward strand.
AAGGCGATCGAGATCATAGCAAAATCTCTCCGTGCCGCAGTTGCAAATGAAAAAAACGGCCGCGAGGGTATGGCACTCGGTCAGTACGTTGCGGGAATGGGATTCTCCAACGTAGGTCTCGGTATAGTTCACTCTATGGCTCACCCGCTCGGAGCTCTTTACGATACTCCTCACGGTATTGCTAACGCGATAATTCTCCCCACCGTTATGGAATACAACGCTCCCACAACAGGAGAAAAATACCGTGACATCGCTCGTGCTATGGGCGTTGAGGGTACAGAGAATATGACTCAGGACGAGTACAGAAAAGCAGCGATAGACGCTGTAAAGAAGCTTTCTGTCGACGTAGGTATCCCTGCTGACCTCAAGGAAATCGTAAAAGAAGAGGACATCGCATTCCTGTCCGAATCCGCTTACGCTGACGCTTGCCGTCCCGGCAACCCGCGCGAAACCAGCGTAGAGGAGATCGCACAGCTTTACAGATCCCTTTTGTAATAATCCCACTCGGAGAACGTTATGTCTGAAGAAAACAAAAACCAAATAAGCGATGAACAAATAGAGGAGTCCAATCTCGCAAAACGCCTGCGCTCTCTTGAAGGCGAAACGGTCGAAGAAAAAGACGAGCCTCTATACAAGCCCAAAACTCTGTCCGAAAAAATATCCAACTATTGGTATCACTTCAAGTGGCCGACGATAATAGCCGGATTTTTCGTGCTGTTTGCGATACTCTGCCTTGTGCAGATGGTAACTCGCGAAAAGCCCGACCTTTACGTTATGTATACCGGCCCCGCTTCCCTCTCCCCCGAAGGAATCGTGCTGATTGAGGATTCGTTTGAGATATTTGACAAGGACTACAACAAAGACGGAAAGCACACCGTTTCCCTGCTTGACATCGTAGCCTTGACAGATGCTCAAATGGAAAAACTGCGCGAAGAATCCATAAAAAAGGCCGAAGCCTCCAAAGGTCAGGAAATTCTTGAGTTCAACAAGCAGAACATACGCAACGCACGCCAGCGGTTCAGTAATGAGATAATCGCAGGAGAATCGGTAATCTGTCTGCTTGATCCCAATATGTATGAGATGATCCGCGATTCCGGCGCGTTTATGTCTATGTCCGAGGTGTTCGGCGAAAACATTCCCGACACGTTCACAGCGTACGACGAATACGCAGTAAAGCTCTCGTCTACCTCTTTCAGTAATTTCGCAGGAATAAAAGAGCTTCCGAGCGATACCTTGATCTGTATCAGACGTCCGTCGATTATCGGCGCGATGACAGGCAAGTCAAAGACAGAGGCAAAGCACGCATACCATCTTGAGATATTCAAAGATATTCTCTCTTACAAGTCATCTGACTCAAACGTACAGGCAAACTGACAAAAAAGCAGACGCCGTACACTTTAGGTACGGCGTCTGCTCCTTTTCAAAATGTTAATCCATTTTTTCTGATAATTTTTTACCGCCGAGTATGTGGAAATGAAGATGCTTTACAGTCTGGCAAGCATCGTCTCCGCAGTTGGAAATCACGCGGTAACCGCCGGTAAGTCCCTCGGACGCGGCTATCTTCGGTATAGCCTCGAATATTTTTGCCACCGTCGCGCTGTTTTGGGAGTTCACTCCGTCAACCGAAGGTATGTGATCTTTCGGCACTACGAGAACGTGCACCGGCGCCTGAGGATTGATGTCACGGAAAGCATAGCAATAATCGTCCTCATAAACCTTTGCCGAGGGGATCTCCCCTGCTATTATTTTACAAAAAAGACAATCCATATTAAATAATCTCCTAATTCGATTCAGAATTTCGTATTTAGTATATCACATATAAAAAAACATTTCAAGTCAAGAGGAAAATAAAGTGTACAAAATATTTGACGTTCATACGCACACGTACCCCGAAAAGATCGCCGACCGCGCGGTAGAAAGCCTCGAGAAATTCTACGATTTTTACGGCAATTACGGTTTTTCCGTTTCTGGAAAAGGAACCTACGCCGACCTTTCTTCGTCAGCGGCAGAAAATAACGTAGTCGGGTATCTGCTTTTCTCGGTCGCTACCAATCCCACGCAGGTGGAAAAGGTAAACGATTCCATCGCCGCTTTGGCGAAAAAGTCACGAGAAGAAGGCTTTCAGACAGTAGGCTTTCTCGGAATGCACCAGGACTATCCCGATTTTGAAAAAGAGTTGATCCGCTGCGAGGAGCTTGGCCTCCGCGGTGTTAAAATACATCCCGACATACAGGGAGTTGACATTGACGATCCCAAGCTGATCGAGCTTTACAAGCTGATAGAAGGCAGAATGCCGCTCTATCTTCACATGGGAGACTATCGCCCGCAATACAGATTTTCCGAGCCGAGAAAGCTCGCCCGCGTGCTTGATATGTTTCCGCGACTTGAGGTAGTAGCGGCACATCTCGGCGGATACGGAGCGTGGGAAGAAGGAACAGATTGTCTCACCGGACGCGATAACGTCTGGTACGATACATCAAGTGCTGTCTGGGCTATGACTCCCGAATACGCAAGCGAAGTTATCCACAAGCTTGGTACCGACCGCGTAATGTTCGGTACAGATTACCCTGTAATGTTAACAAAGCCCGAGATCGACCGCATACTCGCACTTGATCTTACCGAAAAAGAGCGGGAAGATATTTTCTATAATAACGCGGCAAGATTTCTTCATTTGAATGACTAACGAAAGGAACCGAGGTATGAACACATCAATTGTTGCAAAGCAAGAGCGATCACACGTCAACCGCATAGGACTCGCGTTTTTCATACTTCTTTTAACAATCACCGTACTTCAGTACGCCGCCGTATTTATCGCGGCAATCTTTTTCCCTTCTGCGACAGAAAGCAATCTGTTTTCTTGGTTTCTTTCCGTAGTACCGCTTTACTGCGTGGGATTACCGATAGTACTGATAATTCTCGGCAGAAATCATGACAGATCTGAAGCAAAGGTTTCTGAAAAGCTCCGATTTTCTCGTTGGATGCTTGCTCTCGTAATATCGTTTGGTCTGATGTTTGTTGGTAATATCGTCGGAAATCTACTCATGTTCATCGTTTCCGTATTCAGCGGTACGCAAGCAACAAATCCAGTAATAGATGCGGTATTAACCTCAAATCCCATTATAATGGCACTTGTAACCGTAGTAATAGCTCCCCTCGGGGAGGAATTTCTGTTCAGAAGACTCATTATCGACAGAACCCGCAGATACGGTGAACTCCCTGCTTTGATCCTCTCGGCTCTGATGTTTGGTGCGTTTCACCTGAATTTCTATCAGTTTTTTTATGCATTTTTGATCGGACTTGTTTTCGGCTATATATATCTGAAAACAGGACGTTTACGTTATTCAATCGCCTTACACGCCGTTATCAATTCGTTCAGCGGTATAGCGGCTCCGTATATTCTGCGTACACTTACAGATATATCCGAGAAAATACCGGTTGACGGCACGGTTCCAAACATAGCGGAAATCATCCCGCTTCTTATCTGTACTCTTGCGCTTTTCATCTATGCATTCATATTACTTGGATGTTTTATTGCAACGATAGTACTGCTCATCGTGTTAAGAAAAAAATTTATACTTTGCCGCGGAGACGGAATATCTTCCGTTCTGCTCAGTCCTACTGTAATTCTTTTTCTTATACTCTCTATCGCGATTACCGTTGTTCAAATAATCCTGTAACATATAAACGCCTCCGATCATTCGGAGGCGTTTATTATGATTTATCAAAACTCCATATTTTCTATATACTTATCCATAAAGAACACGTCTGTCGCAAGGGATATGGTTTTTATATCACGTGCAATCGTTTCGCTTTGCGGCAAACATTCTTTACTTCTGAGTAAAATCGAAGCACCGATTCCCGCGCCGTTTCCGATAGCGCGGGCTTTTTTTACAAGCTCTCGCGGGATAAGTCCTGTATCGGCTGCGCGTTCGGTGTCAAGATAGCTACCGAATCCGCCCGCGATGTAAAACGCATCAAGCTCGTCTGCACCTATCCCTGCGTGGTGAAGAAGCGTCTCTATTCCCGAACGCACGGCAGATTTGGCAAGCTGGAATTTTCTTACGTCTGACGGTGCGAGGTACACGTCACTGTTCCCGAAATAGAATTCATCTTCCATATATCCCGTCTCGTCTATATTGCCGAGTTTAAGTAAAGCCGCGATAGCGTCAACCAGTCCCGTACCGCACAAGCCGACAGGGCTTTTATCGCCAATCGTAGTAAACGAGATTTTCCCGTCAGTAACAGATACCGAATTTACAGCACCTGCAACCGCCTGAGTACCGCACGCAATATCTGCACCCTCAAAGCAAGGTCCCGCCGCGGTAGAGCAAGCGATAAGCTCCTCGCCGTTTTTCAGCACCATCTCGCCGTTAGTTCCAATATCAACGAGTAACGCTTTTTCATGCTTCATCATTCCGCTTGCAAGTACGGCAGATACCACGTCCGCGCCGACATAAGCAGACGCGCATCTCATAAGATACGTATCGCCTTGCCAAACGCCGAAAAGCTCTTCTGCTTCATACGGGGAGGTAGCCATAGAACTCGGATCCTTTTCGGTAAGCAGATGAAGCATAGCGGTATTTCCGCATATGACGTATTTACTGACTGTATATCCGTCGGTAACGTCACGTATGACCGATTTCACGGCAGATGCGAGCCTGCCGCCGTTTCCTTTAGAATAACTATCTATTCTCGATATAACGTCTGCCCCGAATTCAGCCTGCGGATTCGCGCGGCAAACAGACTTTACAAGCTCTCCTTCCGGAAATTTGTAAATATATCCCGCGACGGTAGTCGTACCGATATCTATCGCCGCGCAGTATCCGTCGGAGACGATAGGATCATAAGGGTATTCATCAGTCTCGCCGCCGACGATTCCCAAAACTTCTCCCGAGGTGCCGTATTCTATAAGCGAATCGGATTCAATATACGTTTTACACGCAAGAACGGTCTCGCCGTTGAGTACTATCTTACATTTTCCGCACACTCCCCTGCCGCCGCAAGGTTTTGATATTCTGATACCCGCATCGGACAGCGCGGTTGCCGCAAGGACTTTTTCGGGATATTCAAGAGAAATCTGACCGTCTTTTGTTTGAATTTTTACTTTTATCATTGCTCCGAGCCCTTTAGCTTTGCATTTTTCTTCCACGAGCCGCTCAAATAGAATATAAGACCAAGCCAGAACGGCGTAAATCCCGCAAGCGCGTCTCCGAGCCAAAAGCCGGTATATTTCATTCCGAGAGTTAAGCCGAAAAGAAGAGCGAGTCCTATTCTCAAAATGATTCCGTCAAGAATTGCGGTAAGGAAGTTAAGTTTTGCGTTACCGCTACCGTTTATCAGCGCGTTCATAGTTGCACGGAGCGAGCTTGCAAGAAACATAAGGATCGCTATCGGAACGTAACCGCGGGCAAGTGCGAGAACGTCAGTGTCCGCATCATCCAAGAACAGGCTGAATATTCCCTCGGGGAACAAAACGATGAGAATTGAGAACACCACCGTGATAGCAAAAGTTATAATGAAAATGTTCTTCATTATTTTTCTTACGCGGCCAAATTCACCCGCGACAATATTCTGTCCCGCCATAGTGGAGCCCGCAGTGTTCATCGCATTTGAGAACAGATTAACGATTGAAGCAAGTTTATTTGCGATTCCCGCAAACGCGGACACCGCGATTCCGTATGAATTTATAAATGAATTGACGAACAACTTTGAAACCTGAACCGACGCAAATTTAATAGCCATCGGAGTACCGAGCTTGACGAATTCGAGTAACATCTCGCCGTCCATCTTGAAAAAGTCTTTTGCTTTTACGTTGAGTTCAAACTGACGGCGGTGCTTGACAAGGAACGCTGTACAAAGAATAAAGCTGAGTGCCTGGCTTATTACGGTAGCAAGCGCGGCTCCGCCCGCACCGAAATCAAATACCATAACCAAAAGTATATCAAGAACAAGATTGGTAACCGCGGCAATACCTATAAAGAGAAGCGGATGCTTTGAGTCGCCCATACCGCGCAGTATTGCGCTGACCGCATTGTAACCGTAAATGAAAACAAGTCCTGACATACACACGGTTGAATACGCAAGCGCGCCGCTGTACGCCTCGTCAGGAGTATTCATAAGGTGCAGAAGCGGTTCTCTGAAGGTAAGTCCGAGTATACATATCACTACCGCGCATATAAACAAAAACGAGGACATCGTGCCGACGAATCGTGCTATCTTTTCTCTTTCTCTTGCTCCTATGTATCTTGCGATGATGACCTGCCCCGCCGCCGCAAATCCCATAACCAAAAAGGTCATAAGGTTTGACACGTCGCCTCCGACGGTAACCGCCGACGTACCCGTCTTACCCATTACGTTGCCGACTATTATCATATCCACCATGTTATACACTATCTGGAGGACATTTGACAGCAACAGCGGCCACGCAAAAGAGACCAGCTGTTTAGTTATGTTTCCTTTTGTAAAATCCTTTATTTTAGTTGCCTGCATTATAATTCTCCGCCATTTTTTGGTTAAAAATAAAATTCTATTATATATTATACATCACACGATGCCCTCAAAGTCAAGCACATAATATTAATTTTTATTTATCGCCAAATAAGTTTGTACAAACCGTGAACATTATGAAAAACATTAAAATTTTATCGAAAAACGATAAAAATATATTGACAAACGAGATTATATGATGTATGATATATTTACCGAACGGAAAATTTTTACATATATCGGAGGAAAATCATGTTAAAGATCCCCAAAAAAGCGTCTCTTATTATCTCTATCGTGCTAACGATAATATTTTTCATCTGCTGTATATGCGCCGCCATTTTTCTCCCGGTAATTGTTTATTGGATATACCAGGGAATGTCAAAGTTCCTTATTTTATCAGACGAAAAAATACTCCTGTTTAAAATATTATCATACGCCATAGTTGCTTTAGCAGGAGTGGCGGCAGTTATGCTGTTTTTGCTTCTTATGAGAGTATACCGCGGAATGGTGTTTACCGAAAAAAGCGTTGCTCTCATTCGCGGCATATCTTGGTGCTGTTTTACTATTGCCGCGGTTTTCTTGGGACTATCTTACTTTTTGACAATCATCGGATTTGCACTTGCTTTCGTTTCAATACTTCTCGGTCTTTGCCTGCGGGTAGTCAAAAACGTCATAGAAGAAGCTACCGAAATAAAAGCCGAAAACGATCTTACCGTTTAACCGAGGTAAAAATATGATAACGATTAATTTAGATATAATGATGGCAAAGCGCAAAATGTCGCTCGGTGAACTATCCGAAAAAGTCGGCATCACTCTTGCCAATCTGTCTGTACTTAAAAACAACAAGGCAAAAGCGATAAGATTTTCCACTCTTGACGCTATCTGCCGTGCCCTCGACTGCTCCGTTTCCGACGTCATTGAATATATCCCGGACGGCGAGGAGAAGTAAATGAACAAAAAGCTGAAAATATTAAATTACGTATTTGTCATTATCATATCTGTCACAGTCTTGCTGGCCATAGCTCCGGTAATATATTGCTTGACGATCGACACGGGCGACGCATGGGAAAACTTCGGTTACGGTATACTGGGGGTACTTATATTGCTGGCAGGAATAACGCTTGCTCTTACCGAATGTGAGATATATTCATCCATCAGATATTTCGTATTTTCAGATAAAAAAAGCATTTTCGCTTCGATACTTCACTTATCCGCAATAATTTTTCTGCTGATATGGATAACTATGTGTGTATGCACTTTTGCAACCGATGAACTTGCTTTGACCCTGACTATATCATACGCCGCTGTCAAGCTGATACACTTGATATATTTTCTTATACGCAAAATAACGAAAACCCAACCATAGAAAAAGGAGATTAAGATATGCACGATTACTCTGTTCCGCCGCGTGAAGAAGAAAAGAAAAAACGTGAATTTTCCGCACTTGAGTGCGCCGTTGCGTGGTTATCCTTTATCGGCGGGTACTCTTTCTGCAGATTCTTCCCAGTGTCCGACCGCCCTCTCGGAGGATTTATACTGATACTCTCAATGTTCATCGCGGCAAGTATATTTATGGGCATCAAAGGAAAACGACCTAACGCCATACACGTATCCGCCGCCGTTTCGGCTGTCGTAATATCGTCGGCACTTATACTCACCTCAAACGGTCTGATATGCCATCTTGCTTATATGTACTCGCTTTTGGTATTCTGCTATTACCTTTACGCAGTCGGCGGTAATTCGCAGGAAAGCGGATTTTCAAACTTCATAATCTCGGATATGTTTACAGCGTTGTTCGTCTCACCGTATCTTTCGCTCTGCAATATTTTCAGACCTATGTTCTCTCGCGGAAGATCCGGAAAGATCGCAGCGCGTATAGCGGCAGGAATAGCGATTGCCATCATTCCCACCGCCGCGGTTTTCGTGTTGCTGTCAACCAACAGTGAGTTTTATAAACTTATAGAAAAAATATTCACCTTTGACCTGTACACGGTTCTATCACACGTAACAAGCCTGATTTTTGCGTTCCCGATAGCAACGTACGTATTCGGTCTGTTCGTATCATCAAGCGACGGCAAAGGAAAAGACTATTTACTAAAGCGTGAGGAAGCAGCAGAGATATTCGAAAAAGCAAAACGTCTCTCCCCTGTTTCCACAGTATCCGCGGTCGCTCCGATACTTTTTCTGTACGTGATATTCTTTATTTCTCAGCTTGACTATTACGTTTCGGGATTCACCGGAGTGCTTCCCGAAGGATTTAGCTACGCAAATTACGCGCGAGAGGGATTTTTCGGACTTTGCGCGGTGTCATTTATTAACTTCAGCATAATCATCGGAGTTATCTTGTTTATGAAGCAGGATTCCCGCGCAAGTAGAATCATGCTGAAGTCAATAGTTTTGATATATTCACTCTGTACCCTCGTTCTGGTAAGTACGGCAATGGCAAAAATGCTTATGTACATAGATGCGTACGGTCTCACTCCCAAGCGCGTTTACGTCACTTGCGCCATTATTTTGCTATCGGTAATATTCCTTATAACGGCAATAAGACAGTTTGTGCCTAAACGGAAAAACGCTACCATGGTATGTCTCGCTGTTTGCGTTGTATTTTTCGGAGCGGTAGCCGTGTCCGACCTCGAGGGAATCATAGCACGTTACAACACCGACAGATATATCGACGGAAGCCTTGATATAAACAATGCATCGTATCTTTACGACCTCGGCGACTCAGCTATCCCCGAGCTCGTCCGTCTGTGCGAGGAATTCCCGGGGTACGAAACCGAACATCTCGCAAACTATCTTGAATGCGAAAAAGCCGATTTTGAAGCTGAAAAATCAGACGTATTCGCGTTTAATATTCCTCACCTAAAGGCAAAAGCCGCACTTGAAAAATTCAAGCACTGACATTAAAAATCTCCCGATTTCGCAAAATCGGGAGATTTTTATCATATTCCGTACGTCCCGGTCAACGGGTCTTTAAATATAGATATTTCGGGCGTAACAAACGTGAATATCACAAACAGTACAGCGATCAAACAAAGAGTAGCAAAGGCAAGTTTTGGAGACTTACACTGCGTTGTTTCCTTGTTAAACTGCCGTGCCTCGTAGATATATGCGACAGCCGCAGAAACAAAGAATATTGCAATATTTATCCAGTCGGGAGAACGACCGACTACACCGTTGTAGGTATAAAATATCACCGGAATCAAAGTAAGACCGAGAAGAATTCCCTTGAGCTTAACGCACCAAAAATCATCTCTATTCTTCACGAAAAAGCTCTGCACGACGGCGTAAATAAACATAGGCCAAAACAGCAGTTTCATATGCTCCCACGTGGATTCATTCACTCCCGAAAACGGCGCGGCAAGCAAAGAACCGCCGGTCATGTCGTACAAAAAATGCAGCAGTGTGCCCACAAGTGACGTCACCGCAAAACCAAAAAGCTGCCATAAACCAATAGAACGCTTCATATTTCCACCTCGAATATACTTTAGATAAGTTTATTCAAAAGCAAAAACGGATATGCAGGTTGTACGATCTCAAAAATTTTATATTGACTTTACTGAACAACATCTGTATAATAAGCATATCAAAGCACAAAAAGAAAGCAGGTGCCTCCTATGCCCTTCACCAAAGAAAATCCGTGGATCGCAGAACGCGAAGCCACTATATGTACGTGGAAAACCGACTATAACCGAGGTTATATCAGCAATATGTCCGCTTCCCTTTTGACAGACTTTGCGTGTATGTCCGACCGACAGCTCGCAGATTATGCTAAAATGCTCAAGACTTGCGGGTTTACGGGAGCACAGGTCACCGATATGGTAACCGCATGGCGCGCAAGCGGCTCTTGGGAGACAGTACACGACCGTTATAAGGTGTTTGCAAACGAGCTTCATAAACTGGGGATGAAATTTACCCTCTGGGTATGGGCGGCTAATTTTACAGGGCACGGCTGGATTGACGACGAGGTATTCTACAAAAGCGAAACTCCCGATCAACCCGCGTGGAAAGATCCCCGCGTATGGGCAACCTTTAATAAATATTACGACATTTACGCGGACATGGCGCCTTATACCGATCGCGTTATCGCGCATTTCTTTGATCCGGGTGAGTTGCGAGACATTGAAAGTATTTTAACCTTTACTCAACTGCTTGCAGATAAGTTCCGCGCGGTCAATCCCGACGTAAAAATAGGTATTGACACTTGGGGCGCTCCGAGCAGCTACCCTTCCGAGCTGGTTAAAGCCGGTATGAAGAACATAATGCTAATGGAACTTCCTTTCTTGCCTACGTGGAGAAAAGAAGGCCGCCGCGCTGAATTCCGCCGGGGCGTAAAAGATCTCGGCGTGGAACTAGGTTCTTGGGGATGGTACACCTGTGACTATGAAATAGATCAGATAGCCGCAATGACCGTAAATAACCGCGTCATCGCTCACGTTTTCAGCGAAACACGTAAGCAGGCAGATCACGTTATGGTTCCCTCTTACTGGAGCGAGCTTGATTGTTACCACCTGCTCAATTTCTTCTCTATGTACGCCGCAGGACATCTTATGATCGACCCCGAGGCTGATCCCGACAAGTTACTGCGGGATAGCGCATCACTTATAGTAGGTAAAGATCATCCCGAAAACGTTGATTATCTAATGTCGGTTTTAGAGTTTATACGCGACGCAAGAAGCGGTGATTCCTGGAACACATATTGGCACACCGAGCCGGAATACATACACAAGAATATGGACTACGCGCCTATTCTCTCCCGCGCTGACGGCGCGATTTCCGCCCTCGAATATCTGATAGCGCAGCCTGAACCGTCGGACGGCGCAGCTTTCCCGATAACCCGCAGATCTCTCTACCGTCTCATCCTGCCCCACCTGCATCAGATACGGCAGTTTGCGTGCGTGAAAGTTGAGTTTGACGCCATAAAAGCAATGAAAGAATCCGGCGCCGGCAACGATGTTTTGCAGGAAAAGATAAACGACCTTGATTTTGAAATACCCGAGTACAACTGTACAATCGGACTTTGGGGACAGAAAGAAACCCGTGCCGGATACCAAATTATATCTGAATTCTGTAAAGAAAACGGACTCGTAACGCCTGATTTCAGCAGTAATATGAAGTACACATATAAACGCCGTCTGATAGATTTTTTCCGCGTATGCCAGCGCGGTAAAAATGATCCATCGTGGTTTACCATCCACTCGTACGAGGCGGGCTGGGCGTACAGCGACGAGCTGATGACACAGCTGATAGACGAGCTTGTAACCGAGGGACTGCTGATCCGCCGAGACGACGGTCTCGTAAGACTTACCGACGCGGAGAATTTCAGATTTGATTTTAATATCTGATAGGTTATTAATTTAATAAAAATATCGCGCATTAAAGCCTTTGGCTTACCTTTTTTATTTGAAGCATGTTGATAATAATGATACGGTTTCAAAAGGTCTCATTTGCTTTCACTCAAAAATGAAACCATATTATGGAAAGTGAAACTATAACGAACCATATTTATTCATGTTTTTGCAGTATAATTATTTGTATAGAATCATAAACGGGTTTAAATAGCAGAAAAGCTGTTATACCAACGTTTAAAATGGGGGACGAGGTAATTGATAAACATAGATTTCAAAAATAACGGACAGCCTATTCACTTTACGGACGAATGGTGCAACGGGAGCAATTTACCCATGGTTCATTACAGCCAAGATGTGAGCAGTTCTTTGTTTGGCGTGGTAAGCATTGCGTTAAAAAGTGAATCGAAAGTAATTAAACGTGTAGTAGAGACAAAAAAGTTATTCCGTACGATAAGAACCGAGGTAGAAGAGCCAATTACTGAATACTATATTGAACTGGCATATAAACCATACGCATATGAAGATAAAGTAGTTATTAAAAATATTGTTATTTTACCAAGCGAACTAATCAATGCAAAACAGATTGTTTCATACATTGAAGATTTACTAACAAAGAGAAAACAACACCAAGAGGCAGTTCTGGCTATCAAAAGGGAGAAGTTTGCATCTCGCAGAGAGGCTGAACAGCGACGATTGGATTCGTGTGTATACGATGTAGTAGTTATTGATTTTGAAACTACGGGAATCAAAAACCCTCTTGATAGTGAAAAATACGATGAAATTCTGTCTGTTTCGATAATCGATCAAGACGAAGAAGTATTGCTAAATACGCTTTGCAAACCTCAGAGAAGAAAAACTTGGACAAGTGCGCAAGAGATTCATGGCATATCTCCTTCGATGGTGAAGAATCAACCGACCTTTGAAGAAATATTTCCCAAGGTCAAGGAAATTCTGTACAAGGCAAAAGTTGTAATCGCATATAATATTGCATTTGAAATGAGATTCTTATGGGGGTTTGATTTGGAGTTTGGCAAGCCCGGTGGCACACAGTTGATACGAAATGTTGTATGGGGCCCAGACCCCATGTTGATGTTTTCGGCATACAAAGGCGTTGAAAAGTGGCAGAAGCTAACTACAGCAGCCAAGCACTTCAAGTTTAATTTCTCAGCACACGACTCTCTAGAGGATGTTAAAGCAACACTTCACTGCTATAAAAAACTTCTTGAATATGTAGAAAGCCATCCGGATAAGGACTATATTATCAAATATGGTTTTCTTTATGATGACGGAAAGCAAGGAAAATGGATTGATTACAAAACCTATGCTATTCGCACAGATGCAGAGGTGGATTATAAAGATCCATTCGAAAGCTAATAACACTTGATTTCATTTATAATGCTCCGAATGCTCCGACTGTTATAAAAGGCTTTACGGCAACTAACTTGGTTACTGTAGACCCTTTTAACCACTATGAATCTGTTTCCTTGATAATGAAACTTACTTAATCACAACGAAACTAATCCATTATTCCAAGGTTTCAAAAAGCCTTGTGCCACGGGCGTTTTCGCAAAAAGGACTTTCTTTCGAAAGTCCTTTTTCTGAGTGACTGGACTTATGAACCCTGAATGTTTTTTATCGCTTCGCTCGAAAAAACATTCTCGAAGTTGCACTAAAATTCCGCCATAACGCTTAACTTCAAATTTGCAACTTCTACGCTGTTTCGCGATCAGTCAAAGCAAATAAAAAAGGTAAGCCAAAGGCTTACCTTTTTTATTTGGTCTGAGTGACTGGACTTGAACCAGCGGCCTCTACCACCCCAAGGTAGCGCGCTCCCAACTGCGCCACACCCAGATACCGTCGTGAGCTTTCCGCTCACGACTTTAATATTATATCATACTTTCACGATTAAGTCAAGATGTTTTTGACAAAAATATTTTTATTTTCATCATTTTCACTGCTTTGCCGCTTGATTTTTTCTCTGTTCCGCTTTTTCCGCTATCTGTGCGGGAGTAGCGTATTTAAGAGTAAACGAAAACTCGCAATATTCTCCGTAAACGCTGTCTACCGTGAGATCCTCGCCGTGAGAGTTCATTATCGTTTTTGCGATAAACAAACCGAGTCCCGCGCCGCTCTTGTCAAGTCCGCGGCTCTTATCGCTCTTGTAAAATCTCTCAAACACGTACGGAATATCTTCAAGCGGTATTCCCTGGCCTTCGTTATAAACGCTTACCTTGATCTTTTTATCAACGTCGAGAATGGAAATCCTGTATTTACCGCCCTCGCGGGAGAATTTCACTGCGTTATCACACAGATTATAGAACACCTGATATACCGCGTCGTGATCGGCATACGCCATCATTCTGTCGCTTGTAATATCAAACTCAACGTCAAGATTTTTAGCCTCTATCTTCTGTTCAAAGCCTATCAGTATAAGACGTCCCATCTCGCATATATCAAACGCCGTAGGCACGAATTTGCGGTCTCCCGCCTGAATTCTCGAAAGATCAAGCAAGCTGGAAACAAGGCGCGAAAGTCGCTTTACCTCGACCGAAATGATCTCAAGATAATGTCCTTGTTTTTCGGGTGGTATTATTCCCTCGATAATTCCGTCAACGAATCCCGAGATAGTAGTCATCGGGGTTCTCAAATCGTGTGAAACGTTGGCAAGGAAGGTGCTTCGCAGATCTTCAAGTTTTTCAAGTGAAGAAGCCATATTATTAAACGCCACCGCAAGCTCGGCAACCTCGTCGTGTCCCTGCACGGGAACTCTAACGTCAAAATGCCCGGACGCAAACTTCTTTGCCGCGATACGCATACGGCGCATCGGGCCGATAACTCGCTCGGTAAGATAATAAACCGCAATAAGCGCGGCGATCATTACCCAAAGGCTTGACATAACGACCGTTTTTATTATCACCTCTATAAGCTCGTTAATCCATATAGAGGAAGCGGAAGTCACCAAAATTCCGCAAATTTCTCCTGCGCTATCGGTTATCGGAATTGCACAGCTAATATCCGATTCAGGCACAAGTCCGCCGAGATCCCCGTCCGGAAATATCTTACCGGAATTTTGTACAACGTCGACTACATCCTGCGAAAGCTTACTTGCCTCTGTATTGACTTCTTTAGGCGGATATGATAAAAGTACGTTTCCGCTTAAATCGGTAATAAAGATCACCGTATCACCCGTAACGCTTTTTATCGACTCAAACATTGAGTAAATATCGTCACTTCTACCCGAAACGTAATACGTGAACTCGCCAAGACCGTACTGATCCCTTTTATACGCAGCAAATCCTTCGGTTAAATACCCTTCTGCACTGAATGCGGCGCGCTCAACAATATCACTGTTTGCAGAAGAAGCATACGTCGTCACCATAGAGCACACCGTCAATGCCAAAACAAGAAAGCTGACCGTAATAATGGTCATAAAAACGACTATATATTTTGTAAACAGACTTTTGAACATACTCTGCCACCTCTCGGTTAAAAATTTCCGTACCACATATTGTAAATAGGGCGGTATCCCGCCCTATTTAAGCATTAGCATATTACTGGAGCAGTTCAAATTTATATCCTACGCCCCAAACCGTTTTGAGCACCCACTTATTGGAAACACCCTCAAGCTTTTCACGCAGGCGCTTGATATGAACGTCAACGGTACGAGAGTCACCGAGATAATCAAATCCCCATACTTTATCAAGAAGCGCGTCGCGCGTGAAAACGCGGTTATAGTTAAGCGCAAGGAAATAAAGAAGATCAAGCTCTTTGGGCGGAATGTTAACCGACTTACCGTTAAGTTTAAGCTCGTATTTAGCCTTACTGATCTCTATATTATCAAACTTGATAACCTCATCGTCATTCTGATTCTCACGGCTGCCGTATCTGCGGAGTACTGCTCTGATACGTGCAGAAACCTCTTTCATATCAAAAGGCTTGGTAATAACGTCGTCCGCGCCAAGTTCAAGTCCGAGAACACGGTCAAAAGCCTCGCCCTTTGCGGTTATCATAATTATCGGCTTGGATGATATCTCGCGGATCTCGCGGCATACCTGCCATCCGTCTTTCTTGGGCATCATTATGTCAAGAAGGACAAGATCGGGCTCATATATTCTGAAATAACTTACTCCCTCCGCACCGTCGTTCGCTACCTTTACGTCGTAGCCTTCGTTACCGAGATTTAAGTGAAGCAACTCGCAGATATTAACATCGTCATCAATAACAAGTATTTTAGTTCCCATTATTTTTTCCTCCTCGCATAATAACAAAATATCCTACAATAATTATAACCTATTTACTCTCAGTGTGTGTTAACAATTTGTTAATTTATGAACAAAACACGGAATATATATAAATATTTACTGTAAAATCACTTGATATTAGGCGAATTTTATTGTATAATAGATTGGATTATGATTTTTATATAAAAATATACACCGATGAAATGGAGAATCAAATGAAACTTGGAATAATCGGTTTGCCTAACGTAGGCAAAAGTACCCTTTTCAACGCAATTACAAATGGCGGGGCAGAGTCGGCCAACTACCCTTTCTGGGGCATTGAGCCTGACGTAGGCGTGGTGGCGGTTCCGGACAAGCGTCTTGACGTTCTTGCCGAAATGTACAATCCCGAAAAAT